>DASSAV010000066.1:0-12902 GCA_035699265.1 Rhodothermales bacterium | reverse complement strand
GGCCACGGCCTGTTGCGACCGGTAACTCTGGAGGTCCACCTGCGTGCGCAGCACCTCAGCGGGCAGCACGGCCCCGTTGCGCACCTGGGCCTGGCTGATTCTCTCTAACTGCTCACCGACCGCAATGGTCTCGCCATACAGGCTGTCGAGGCGCGAAAAAAAACGGTTGCGATAAAACTGCTCCTTGATCTGCGCCACGACATCGGCCGCCTGCTGGTTGTAGGCGGCCTTCAGGGCATCCTGTTCCAATTCGGCGGCCTGCACGGCGTGATGCGTTTGTCCGAAGTCATAGAGCGTCTGGTCGACCTGCAACCTGAGCTGCATCGAGTTGGGCGAGCCCACGCTGATGATGTGGAGTTCGCCGTCGGGCCAGAGCACCGGATATTTGGGCGACTGGTTCGCCCTGGCGATGGACGATACGAACGTGACGACCGGCAGGTAGCCGATCTTCTGTTCCTGCACGCGCTGGCCGGCGGCTTCTACGGCGTAGCCTGCACTTTGCAGCGTCGGATTCTGCGCCTGCGCCCGGCCGATCGCTTCATCCAGCGTCAGCGGCGTCGGCTGTGCCTCCGCGGGTACGGACACGGCCGCGAGCGCAAGGAGCAGGAGGCAAAGCGCGCCGGCCCACTGCCCTCGCGATCTACCGAACGCGCCCTGATGCACGTTCGCGTTTCCTGAAACCGAAATCGACATATTATCCAACAGCACACCTGGAGCTTTTATCTTCGCAAATCGAACACGTTTGTAAAACCGGACACCTGAACCGTTACGACTTGAGGGCCTCGATGATCGGGATGCGGACGGCATGCCGGGCCGGGATGTAGCCGCCCACCAGACCCATCGCTAACGCAAACAAAATGCCGATCCCGAGCAGGTCGGCGGTTACAGCGAACTGAAAGGAGACGAAGCCGACGCCTGGTACGAGGGTACGGAACGTGAGCCCGTTCAAAAAATAAGCAAGGAGGATCGCCACGATGCCTCCCGTAATGGCCAGGATCACAGATTCGAGCACGGTCGCCCGGAGGACGGAAGCAGGCGTAAAGCCGATGGCCCGCATGGTCGCGAGTTCCTGGGCGCGGTCCGATACGGAGGCGTACATCGTGTTGATCGCGCTGAAGACGGCGCCGATCGACATGATGACGGCCACGAACCAGGCCAGTGCGCGCAGTCCCTGGGCGGAACCCGCCCCCTGGGCAAAGTAGTCCTGCTCCGTCGTGGCGTACACGGAGAGCGATTTGTCCGTATTCAATTCAGCCACAATGGGCTCGGTCAGCGCGGGGTCTTTCACCAGCGCCCAGACACTGGAAACGTAGTTCTTGCTGAAAGCCAATTCGACGTTGGTTCGGGAAGTCCAGATCTCCGACTCGAAGGGCGAACCGTCGTCTTCAAACACGCCGACGACGCGCCACGTCTGGCGCTGACACGTAAAAGTACCGCCGGGCCTCACACCGAGGCTCGCCAGCGCGCCGAGCCCGAGGATCACCTCGTCGTCCGCACTCGGATTGAAGAAGCGTCCCTCCACCAGCTTGAACTCGGTATGGACGGATAGCGCATCTTCGCGGTCGATGCCGCGGAAGTTGAGCTGCACCTGGTTACCGCTCGGCCCCGCCGCATAGGCCGTTGATACCAGTTCGTACGACGTGACCGGATCGGCCTGGGCGTCTACCTTGACGCCTGCATACACGCCGATGGCTTCCGCATCCTCCTGGGCGAGACGGCTCTGATTTTCCGTGGTGGCCGTTTTGCTGATGACGAAGAAGCGATTCGGACTCCCCGAGCCGATGAGCGACTGGTCGATTCCGCGCACCATAGACAGGAGTGCGATCATCACCAGCACCACGAGGGCGAACGAGCCCACGGTCAGCGCCGTCGAACCTTTCCGTTGGAGCAGGCTTCGCGTAACGTATGGAAGTGGAATACGGGTCATATGCTGCGGAGTGCTCGAATGACGTTAACCCGTGCCGTGCGATAGGCCGGCACGAGGCCGCTCACGACGCCCAGCCCGACGGATATGGCCAGGCCGGCGGCCATTACCTGCGGCGTGACCACGAAATTGAACGCCACCCCGAAGGAAAGCATCAGGCCCTTCATCTGGAAGAGTCCCCAGGCGAGCGCCGTTCCAGCCATACCGGCGAGCAGCGAGGTCATGACTGCTTCCAGAATGACCAGGCCTAGAACCCCCTCCCTGGTGTAGCCCATCGCCTTCATGACGGCGATCTCCTTCCGGCGCTCCCGCATGGAAAGCGCGATCGTGTTCGCCGTCACGATCAACACCGTAAAGAGGACGGCGATCGAGATGATCTTGATGACGAGCTGAATCGAAGCGGTAAACTGGCCGAAACGGGCAATCATCGAGCCCTCTGTCTGCACCGCGACCTCCATCGGGCCATTTGCGTAGTAATCGGTCACCTGCTTGACGACCGGCAGAATGTTGCGTGCATCGTCGATGCGGAGCCAGAACAGGTTCACCTTTCCGCCCTTGTCGCGCACGGCGTCGTAATAGGCTTCGTTGACGACCACCTGCGTCGATACCTGCTGGTTGGCCCCGGTCTCATCCTGCAAGACGCCAGTGATGACGAGGTCGAGGGTGATGCGGTTGAGCAGCGAATTGAGCTTGATGTGGTCGCCCACCTGCCAGCCGTACTGCCGCATGATGTCCGCGCCGATCAGCGCGCCGTTGCGGAGCTTGATGAATTGTGCGTAATCGGAAGGCGGAATCTGAGACGTAATGGAGGTGAAGCAATCCCGGTAACCCTCCGGATCGACGGCAAACGTGATGTAGAAAGGCCCGGACGTCCCGCCCGCCGTCACGATGGTGAAGTTGAGCGGCGTTACCCCGATCACGTGCTCGAAACGGCCGAGGCGGGCGCCGTAGCTGACCGGAAGCTCCGTGCGCGGCCCTCCGTACTTTTCGATTACGGCAAGGCGCACCTCCCCCATCCCCCCGCCCTGCTGCATCTGGATTGCCGACAGCACGGTCTGGAGCGTGGTGAAGATGAACAACGCCAGCGTGACGGCTCCCATCGTGAGGAGCGTCCGGCGGGGGTTCCGCAGCAGGTTCTTGAGTGCGAGCGCGATCCACTTCATCGTGCTCAGGTGTTCAAGTGTTCAGGTGTTCGAGTGCGCACGTGTTCAGGTGTTCGAGTGCTTCAGAGAGATTCTTCGCAACTTTTGCCGGGGAATTAGAACAGTTTGGCGCGGATCTCATCCATGCGGATGTCGCGCTTGTTTTCGTTCTCCAGCAGGATTCCTTTCTCCAGATGCTCGATGGTCTTGGCGTGTTCTGCGGCGTGGGGGTCGTGTGTCACCATTACGATGGTCTTTCCCAGGTCCGAGTTGAGGATTTCGAACAGCCGCAGGACATCTCCTGTCGAGCGGACGTCCAGGTTGCCCGTCGGCTCATCGCCGATGATGAGCAGCGGGTCCGTGACGACGGCGCGTGCGATCCCGACGCGCTGTTGCTGCCCGCCGGAAAGCTGGCGCGGATAATATTTCATGCGGTCCGTCAGCCCGACGATCTCGAGCGCTGCCTCCACCCGTTCCCGCCGTTCCCGCTTCGTCATGTCGAGCAGGAGCAGCGGCAGTTCCACGTTCTCGAAAGCGGTCAGCACCGGCATCAGATGATACTGCTGAAAGATGAAGCCGATGTGCTCGCGCCGCCATTCCGCCAGTTCCGACTCGGTAAGGCCGACGATGCTCTCCCCGTCGAGAATCACGTCGCCGGCTGTCGGTACGTCGAGGCCCGATACGATGTTGAGCAGCGTGCTCTTGCCGGACCCGGATGGCCCCATCAGTGCGACGTAGTCGCCCGGAAATACGTCCAGGTCGATGTCGTATAGCACGGGCGTCTCTATCTCACCCTGGCGGTATACCTTGCTTACGTGCCGGACTTCGAGGAGAGGCTGCTGCATGGACTGGGTGGAAGCAGTGAGCACTTCAGATTCGGTTCGGGGAAGCTCCAATGTGTTGTACTCATAAGCTCAGGATAATCGAAACAGGTGTACGCTCGCTCGCATGGAACGGATGAAACGCTCGCAATCTTCATCAGCACGTCGGTGTATGTTATTGAGGACAACGGCGCGACGACGAGCGTCCCGGCACGTGGGAGCGCCGCGCCAGATCCGGATTTCCTGCCTCGCGTACGAGGATGGCTGCGAGTCTGCACCTGCCATACTCTGGTACAACAGCCATGCCGTAACCCGCCAGCCTACGCTGGCCGCGTTCTAATTTACGGCTAAGCCGCCAGACAGCCGCGTGATACCGGATCGTTCGTGTAGTCGTGCCAGGTAGACCGTGTGGTGTGGGAATGTTGATGTAGCCGAAAAGCCATCGGCGTGCATGCACTGCGTTTTCCGAGAACTGGTATGAATCTCCGGTTGCTTGTAGCACTCGCCTCAGCGGGCGGGAACCGCGCTTGTTACGATGGAGGCCCAATTTGCGTCCGATCCCTTGCGGAACTCAGGCGTACCTACCCGACGAGGGACTTCACAGCGATGGATGCACATCGTTCAGCGTCCTTCTGATCTGCTCGCATTGCCCATGCCGAAGGTTGCGCTTCCTGATTACCGCACACACGCCAGAATCTTCATCGGAGTCGTGGTCGTCATCCTCATGATTCTGGCCGGGCGCCTGCTGGACCTGCAGATCATCGACTTCGGGCGCTATGCGCAGGAGGCCCGCGACACGGGCATCCGAGCGCGTACGATCCCGCCGGAACGCGGCGCCATGTACGGCCGCCACGGCCAGTTGCTCGTCGGCAACACCCCCACCTACAGCATCCTCGTAACTCCGGTCCATTTCGATACCAGCACGACGGCCTCGCTGGCCAGCATGCTGAATGAGCCCGACTCGCTCCTTCGGGCCGAAATACAGGCCGCCCGGCAGTGGAATCCCTTCAGAGAAAGCCCCGTCGCCCACGGCATTACCTTCGATGAACTGGGCCGCATCGAGGAAGACCTGTATGCCCTCCCAGGCGTCAACGTGACGGAAGAAACCACCCGCGACTACCCGCTCGTGCACGCCGCGCACCTCTTCGGCTACGTCAGCGAAATCTCCCGGGACGAACTCGACCGGAGACGCAAAGAGGGATACCAGATGGGTGATGAGATCGGACAGACGGGCCTGGAAAGCTCCTTTGAGTCTTATCTACGCGGCATTCCCGGCGTGAAGTACGAGATGGTCGGCATCCGCGGGCAGGATCTGAAGGCGTACAAGGACGGCGCCGAGGACGTCGCCCCACGGAGCGGTTACGACCTCCACCTGACCCTCGACGCCGGACTCCAGGCGCTCGCCGAGTCGCTCTTCGTACACAAGCGCGGTGCCGCCGTCGCGCTGGACCCCGACAATGGGGAAGTGCTCGCCTTCCTGAGCGCGCCCGACTACGACCCGGCCCTGCTTGCCGGCACGATCAAACCGGATGTGTGGAAAGCGTTGAACGACGCCCCGTACCACCCCCTTTTCGACCGGGTGCTCCTCAGCGGAGAGCCGACCGGCTCCACGATCAAGCCGTTCATGGGCCTCGTAGGATTGCAAGAGGGGGTCATCACGCCGGAGACGGTCGTCCACTGTCACGGCGCCTACTTCTACGGGGGCCACCGGTTCGGGGATGATGCGACGCATGGCACAGTAGCGGTCCAGGATGCCATTCGCGTGTCCTGCGACGTATTCTTTTACACGCTCATGATGCGGCTCAACTTCGCCCACTGGTCGCACTGGGGGCACGTTTTCGGATTCGGTCAGGACGTGCCGATCGAGCTCTCCAGGCAAAATGCGGGGATCTGGCCGGACTCTACGTACTTCGACCGGACCTACGGCGAGCACGGCTGGACCCGGGGGTACCTGGTGTCGCTGGGCATCGGCCAGGGCAACATCAGCGTGACCCCCATGCAGCTCGCACAATATGCGATGGTGCTCGCCAACGGCGGGACGCGGTATGCTCCGCACACCGTGCGGTACATGGAGAACCCGGATACGGGCGAGCGGCTGGAGATTGACACACCGGCGCCAGTCAAAATCCCCATCGAAGCACATTATTTCGACGTCGTGCGGGAGGCCATGCGAATGGTCGTGCAGAGCGGTACCGGGCGGATCGCTCAGATTCCCGGCATCGAAGTGGCGGGGAAAACCGGGACGGCTCAGAACCCGCAGGGCAAGGATCACTCTCTGTTCATCGCGTTCGCTCCCTTCGACCATCCGCGCATCGCGGTTGCGGTGTTCGTGGAGAACGCGGGCTTCGGCGCGAGCGTCGCGGCACCAATCGCCAGCCTGATGGTCGAACAATATCTGACCGGTCACATCTCTCCGGAACGTCGCTCCCTCCTCCAGTACGTGCTCCACGACGTCCGCAGCGAAGGCATGTGACGGGGACGCACACCCACCCTGATTTTTGATTTAAGAACCATCCTGGTTCCGTTCACCGGGACGCACACTACACGCTTCCATTCACCCACCATTGTGAGCAAGAGCCGAAGCACGTGAACCACAGCCGTGAGAGCAGAGCATGCCCGTGTTGCGGGTCGGCTGACGTCAAGATAGCCGTCCCGCGAGACGTCATCGCCCGGGAGTCCGACATCCGAACCGCCTTTGCTCGCAGGAGGGCCAACGGTACGACGGGCAGGCAGGATCTGAAGGACCGCGCCTCGTTCACGCACGACGAAGCCGTGGACCTGCTGGAATGCCGGCGTTGCGGGCTTCTGATTCGGGGGGATCTGGACCGGGATTTCACGGCCGTCTACGCACGCGATCACTACGACCGGGCCGTCCTCGAACACTTCCTGCAACGAGACATCCGCTTCTTCTCCCACAAGCGA
Source organism: Rhodothermales bacterium (assembly GCA_035699265.1). Classification (GTDB taxonomy): domain Bacteria; phylum Bacteroidota; class Rhodothermia; order Rhodothermales; family DASSAV01; genus DASSAV01. The sequence goes on along the minus strand of DASSAV010000066.1, from coordinate 6,093 downwards.
GCCGATTACGCCCCGTTGCTGGAAAAGGGCGCGCGGGTCGTGGAGGTGGGAAGTTATGCAGGCGGTTTTCTGCACGCGGCAAAGGCGTGGGGGTGGGACGTGCTGGGCATCGACGTCGGCGAGGATGTGGCTGCCTTCGCCAACGAGAAGGGATACCCGACCCTGCGGGGAACACTGGAGTCGTGTCAATTCCCGGCGTCTTCTGTCGACGGGGTCTTCATCTGGAACTGCTTCGACCAGTTGCCCGACCCGAACGAGGCACTGGAGGAAGTGCGGCGCATTCTTAAACCAGGCGGCCTCCTGCTCATCCGCGTGCCGAACGCATTGTTCTACCGGCTGTGCCAGCCTATCCTGCGCTTTGCCAGTGAGGACAGCGAGATCGATCCCTCCGAGCAGATGATTACGAAGATCATGGGATACAACAATCTGCTCGGATTTCCTTACCAGTACGGGTATGCGCCACCGAACCTTCGGCACATCGTAGAGCGCCACGGGTTCGCCATGGAGCGCCTCACTCCGTCGCACCTGATGATGCTCCCGGAGGCCGAAGCGCCAGGCTGGGCCTTGAAAGAGCAACACCGAACCATGCAATTGCTGGCCTCGATCAAAGATGCATTATCTGCCGTTCAGGAGGACGCGCTTGCCGGCCCCTGGATAGAACTCCTCGCCCGCAAACCCGGTACGTGATGCGGCAGGGGAAGCGTGTGTGATGATGGGCGGAGGCGCACCTTATTTTGCAAATTCGGCATTATCAGACCAGTCCGCAGCAACATGCCTCCTGAAAGCCTGGAGCACGCCCGAGAACTCGTTCTGAAGTTCGGCTGGAACAGCACGGGCTATCAGATCCTGAACCCAGGGTTCGTCCTGTGGTTTTCGAGTTCCGGCGATGCCGTCGTGGGCTACGTAAGGCACAATGGCGTCCGCGTCGTCGGCGGCGCTCCCATATGTTCAAAGGAGCGTCTGCCGGCCGTGGCGGAAGCGTTCGAGAATGAAGCATCGAAGGGCGGAGAAAGGGTGTGCTACTTCGGTGCCGGGGACCGGCTCGAACACTTGTACCGGGGCGCAAGCGGCTATGCCGAGGTCACGATCGGCGGAGAGCCCGTGTGGGACCCGCACGACTGGACGAAGATGGTAGCTCGACACTCCTCTCTCCGCGCACAACTCCACCGTGCGCGCAATAAAGGAGTCTCTGTGTCGGAATGGCCCGCCGAGCGTGCCCGGAACAACCCGGAGTTGCGGCGCTGCTTGAACGAGTGGCTCCGCACGAGGGGCCTGCCTCCCCTACACTTCATGGTGGAGACGGACACGCTCTCGCGCATATTCGACAGGCGCTGCTTCATCGCAGAGCGAAAAGGAACCGTTGCGGGGTTTCTGATCGCTTCGCCGATACCGCAGCGGAAAGGATGGTTGGTCGAACAGATCGTACGCGGCGACCATGCCGTGAACGGCACGAACGAACTGATGCTGGACGCTGCCATGCACGCGCTGATCGACTCCGGCAGCGAATACGTCACGCTCGGCCTGGCGCCCCTCTCCCGGCAGGCCGGATCCGGACACGGCGACACGCCGGTGTGGCTGTCCGTTCTCCTCGCCTGGATGCGCGCACACGGACGGCGGTTCTATAATTTCAGGGGGCTGGAGGCCTTCAAAGCCAAGTTCAGGCCGGCACGGTGGGACCCGGTATACGCGATCGTCAACGAGCCGCAATTTAGTCCCGTCATTCTGTACGCCATCGCCGGAGCATTCGCCAGCGGATCGCCCCTGGCCCTCATCGCGGGAGCGCTGTGGCAGGCGTTCACCCAGGAAGTAACGACCGCCGCCTCGCACGCCACGGCACTCGTAAGCTCCCATCACAAGCTGCCGCAATAGTAGATCCATTCAAGCTGAAATGAACAAACGAGATAAAGCTCCTTCCGGAAACAGCAACAATAGTATGACCATCGGGATTGCCATCGGAGTGGCGTTCGGGGCGGTGCTCAGCGTCACACTGGGCAGTCCGATCGCTGGCATCGGCATCGGCATAGCCATCGGGATCGCCATCGCCGCCTTCCAGCGCAACAAGCGCGGCGAAACGTAGCGCCGATCCTCGCGCTGAGCCACTCATACCCGTTCCATGATATTGCTATGCAAGCAGGCTCAGGTCGATACCCCTGGGCTGCCGGGAGCTGCGAACCTATGCACGTACGAGCCTACGAATCCCCAATCCCCATACCTACTCCCTCACACTCGTACTTTCCTCCTCTCCTAGACCCCTACCCTACAGCGGTCTACCTCGCACAATCGTATTACCGATCTGGTATCACGTGTACCTTTTGGCCTCAGCGCGCGCATCTACATGGTGGCGATGATGCCGACGCCGATCACGAAGCCGTTCACATCCCCGAAGCGGTAGACAAACCGCGCGGGAATGGAGACGGAACGGGAGATCGCGAGCGAGGGCGCGATACCCGCTTCGAAGAACTGCGACGGGAAGTCTCGGGTGTGCTGCAAGAAGTAACCTTCGCCCAGGACCGTGAGGCCCACGGTGCGCGCGAGGGCAAAGCGGTATTGCCCGCGGAGGTTGAACAGATTGGGCGTCGTCGTCTCGGTTTCTCCGATGAGGGCGCCGCTGCTCCGGTACAGATTGTCACCACGGCTGCGATACCGCCCGAGCAGCCACAACTCATTGCGCCCGAAGGGCCGCCGGAGCTGTACGGTCACGATCGTCGATGCGCCTGCCTGGTACCACGTCTCCCCATCCAGAACGTCCGCGCCGTAGAGGACTTGGGTGAGGTCCAGTGAAACGGAAGCCGCACCGCCCAGGCTGGCGTCCATGCCGCCCGTCAGGAGCACCTCGTCTCCCGGATCGTAGGGGCCGGTCATGTCTGCGAGGGGCTCAAACGGCCCGCGATAGATATAGGAGGCGCCGATACCCAGCACCAGCGTCTCCCCGAGCGGATAGGCCAGCGTCAACGAGGGCGCGACGCTCAAGCCCTGGCCGAATCCCGGCACCCGAAAGCCGTAATACTCCAGGCTGAACAGCCGGAGCGCGTCGAAATCGGCGCGGTCCAGTTGCCGGCGGCCGCTGGGCAGCGTGCCGGACAGGCCCAGCACGGCACTACCGGTGCCCAGACCACGTTCGTAAGTGCCTGAAAGGTAGAGGTCCGTCAGTCCGCTCAGAGAGCGTCCATCCGCCGCCCCGGCAGCAGCGTGGCCCGCTCGGACTGCGACGGCCAGGTTTCGCTTCACCGGGATGAAGGCGGTTACCGAGGTGCTGGCCTCGTTGAGGCGCTGCCCTTCGAACGTGTAGCTTTCGTACTGCGGCAGCAGCGACACGACGGCGGGTTGCCGCTGCCCCGCGATTAAGCTCCCACCATTCTGGGCATGGGAACTCCCTACGGTGCAGGCAGCCGCCAGGAGAAGCGAGATGAGTTTCTTCACCGGTCAGTCTGTTATGAACCCGAGTCCGCCCGCAGATACTATGGGCGAACGACGAGTATCTGGATGGTATCGGAGAAACCGTCGGCCGTCATACGGCAGAAGTATACCCCGCTGGCGACGGGCACACCCGAGTCGTCTCTGGTGTCCCAATGGGCCGTCAGGACGCCCGGTTCCTGTTCTCCCGAGGCAAGCACCCGAACACGCCTGCCCAGCAGGTCGAATATCTGAAGGTGGACGGTGGACGTGTGCGGCACGTAGTATCGAATGGTAGCGTCGGACTCGGCGGGATTGGGGTAGCTGGGTTCGATTCCGAATTCCTTCGGTGCGCTCGGATCCAGGCCCAGGGCACTTTCTGCGAACGCTTCCGTGCCGACGACCACCGTGTAGTGCCGCACCGCGCCGTGCCCGCCCGCTTCCGTCGCAAAGTGCCCGCCGGTGAGGGCGACGTATTCGCCCCGGTCCCGATCCAGCACGTAGATATCGAACCCCGGGGGCCGAACGCCGCGTTCCTTGAGATCTACTTTGATCGGAACGCGCGTGGGAATCGTCCCGTCCGCCTGAATCGTTTCGATCTCAACGTCCCATTTCTGGCCCTGCACGTTCACGGGCTTGAAATCACCATCGAAGCGCGATCTGCCGTCGACGATGCTCAGGCGCAAATGCGGGCCGATGCCGGGCGCCTCGTAGAAATCGAGCCGGTCGCTCCCATCCGAGGCGTCGGTAGCCAACCCCACATAGTTCCACCCGTCCTTCATGCCATCGGTCGTGCCTGATGCACTGATCTGGACTGCATAGGAGACGCCGGCCAGAAACTGGTCATGGCGCCCGCGTTTGCCAGCAGCCTGAGCCTCCAGAGGAGGGATGAGGAGGTCGGCGGTCGTTCCGGCCTCCCCTCTGTAGTAGACGAAGTATCCCTCCCAGGGCAGGAGCACGTCCGTCGGCGGGAGATACTGCGTCCCGTCGAATGCCCGCGGCGGTTCCACGTTGCCCTGCACCTCTTCGGGAAACAGGCTCACGACATCGCTCCAGGAGACGGGGAACGAGTAAGGATTCCCGATCTGGTTCCAGCCCGGCTGAAGTGTCAGCCGGTAGGCACCGTCTGTGGAGACGGACCGGCCCGCTCCGACCCTGATATGCCGGGCGTCACTCGTGATGAGCCAGAATGCAGTGCCGGGGGCGAAGGCCGATTCCAGATCCGGCGCTTCCTCGTACGTTCCCTCCGGCGGGTTCGCGCCCGGCCTCCACCGCGCGAGCCGCCAGCTACCCCGGTCCGGAGCACCGAGATCTTTGACGACTTCTCCGAACGCAGGATTCGTCAGGTCGAGTGGAATGCTTACCATCCGGTATTGCCCTGCCGGTGTCGTGAGACTGTCGGCCGGCACCGCCACCCGTATGCGCTTGGGGTTGTTCTCCGGGTCCACTGCCGGATCCGTAACCGTACGGTTGCCGAAGTCAAGGCTGACGTAATACTCCACGCCACGCTCCGTTACGAAGGCGGCCGGAATGGTTGCCCGAAGGGAAGCGCCGTCGGGCGCGTAGTCGTCCTGCACGTACTGCCGCTCTCCGCCGCGCCGGTAAAAGAGCGAAGCGGAACGCGGGGGCACGTCGCCGCCCGCCGTAATCACGATCGGGATATCCTCACCACTGTTGCCCGTTTCGGGCGCATCCACCACCACCCCCGGTCCCTGAGCACCGCTGCTGTAGGTCAGCGTCAGCATGAGCTTCGTGATACCGGCGTCAGGCAAGACGTAGTCGCCGCGCCCGGTCATCTGCTGATCGACGGCCGAGCCGCCCACATCCTTTAGCTCTCCCGCTGCGTTCTCCGGAAGATTCCAACTGAGCGTGACGGGCTCGTCCCCGGCCGGTTGAAGGAGGATCTCGTGCGTGACAACGGTGTCCATCAACGCCCGCCCGTGGCGGTAATCGCGGTAGCTGCCCAGCCCCAGCCCAGCTACGTCGATGTCGTCGCCGATCAGCCGCGCCTCGAACACGCCCGAAGGCGGCAGGGGCGGTAGCTCGGATTCACCGAGATTCATGTCGATTCCGTCGGTCGCGGCGGGATCCAGTCCCACCCGGAGCTGCTTCTGCACCTCTCCCTGGGTCAATGTTATCGGCACGCTCACCTCGGCTTCGGGCGGACTGCTCCCGTACGAGACGGTGAACCTGAGCGCCGTCACAGAGGCATCGTCGATGCGAAGCCCCCCGGTGCCGGCGGCGATGTGATCGATGCTGCCACCCTCACGCAGGTCCTGCAGCCTCCCGAAGACCCCGTCCGGGAGGGACCAGCTAATGACGATCCCACTGCCGTCGCCCCGCTGAAATCGCAACTCGTGCACCACCTCCCCCGTGAAGGAAGCATCCCCCGTCCGGTAGTCCTTGTACGTGCCCTGGCCCAGCGGCGCCTGCACGTCGTCTCCGACCAGGCGGGCTTCAAAGACACCCGAGGGCGGCATCGGGGGAAGCTCTACCTCCCCCAGACCCGCATCCAACCCCTCTGTTGCACCGGGATCGAGACCAAAAAAGAGCTTGCGCGCCTCGCTGCCGTCGCTTACGATCAGGGCGTAATTGACCTCTGCCGCCCTGGACCGCGAGGGTTCGTACGAAAGCGTGAGCCGTAAACGGTCGACCGAGGTCGCCGTCACCTTCACGCTGCCTTCCCCTCGAATTTCCCGA
>DASSAV010000065.1:0-8816 GCA_035699265.1 Rhodothermales bacterium | reverse complement strand
TATGAGTAAGAGTTTAGTCGGTGATTCGTGTTCCGCTATTCGTTGCATTCTGAGATTTGCCTCAATTCCTGAGCCCCGTCAATCTCGCGTTGCCCGGCAGCACAGCCATTGAGCGGCCTCTCCGATCCTTCTGGCCATGATTGATGGCCTCAAGAATCTGACTGGCAGTACGACCGAGATTGATTTGTCTCCTGTATGAGCCGTTGAATTATGCGTTTTGTCTTGTTTGAACGTACTGGATGCCGAAGTGCCGTCTGCGCCGGCATCGTATGCGCGGCTTTCGCCTTGATGGCGGCGTCCCCGGCACGCGGCCAGCAGGCGCCGCTGAAGCTAACCCTGGAGGCCGCCATCCAGCAGGCACAGATGAGCAGCCCAGCCGCGAACATCGCGCAACTTCAGTACGACGCCGCGCGGTGGAGCTACAAGTCCTTCCGCACGCAGTACCTGCCGTCCTTCACGCTGAGCGGCGATGTGCCGGGGCTGGACCGCCGCATCAGCAACATCACGCAAGACGACGGCTCGATCCGGTATGTGCCCCAGAGTCAGATGTCTTCTTCGCTGTTCCTGAGCGTGTCACAGCCGATCCCCGTCACCGGCGGGCGGATCGACGTGTCCTCACGCATCGGCCGGATCGACCTGTTCGGCGACTTCGCAGGGGTCAATCAGTGGCAGGCGTCCCCGTTTTCCATCGCGTTCACGCAGCCCATCTTCCAGTTCAACCAGATGAAGTGGAACCGCCGCCTGGAGCCGCTCCGCTACCGGGTGGCGCGGCGCACACTGTCGGAGGATGTGGCGGGGGCGGCGGTCGACGTCGCCAGCCGGTTTTTCGACGTCTATATCGCCCAGATGAACGTCGACCGCGCGGCTTTCAATGCGGCGGTGAACGACTCCATCTACACGCTCTCGAAAGGGCGCTTCCAACTGGGCAAGATCGCCGAGAATGACCTGCTTCAGAGCGAGCTGCAACTCCTGAACGCGCGCACCGACCTTTCGGACGCCCGGATCGAGTACGACCGGGCCATGCAGAACCTCAAGATCGCGCTCGGCCTGCCGTACGACCGCGAGGTGGAGATCGTGCCGCCGCTGTCGATCAGTGAGGTGCGGATCGATCCCGACAAGGCGGTCGAGGAGGCCCGGCAGAACCGCTCCGACTTCCTCGGCATGCAGCTACGCGGCCTCCAGGCCGAACGCGACGTCTCGCAGGCCCGGCACGCGGCCGGCTTCTCGGCCAGCCTCACGGCCGGGTACGGGCTCAACCAGCGCGGCGTCAACCTCGCGGACGCCTACACCAACCTCCTCAACCAGCAGCAGTTCTCCGTCCGGTTCGACGTCCCGGTCTTCAATTGGGGCCGCGCCCATGCCGACCTGGAATCGGCCCTCGCCCAGCAGGAGGAGACGCAGAAGTCGCTGGAGCTACAGCGACAGCAACTGGAGCAGGAGGTCTACTTCGAGGCGCTGCAGTTCCGCCAACTCCAACAGCAGGTCGCCCTCGCGGCGAAGGCCGACACCATCGCCGCCCGCCGGTTCGAGGTCGCCCGCAACCGCTACACCATCGGCAAGATCGACATGATCGATCTGTTCGACGCCCAGCGGGCGAAGGACGCCTCCAGCCAGGCCTACGTCAGCACGCTCCGTAATTTCTGGGTCTCCTACTTCCGCCTCCGCCGCCTCACGCTGTTCGATTTCGTAGCGGATAAACCCCTGATCGGCCCGAAGCAGTAATAGGTCCGGAGCCCTGGCCCGTTACAGCCGGCCCGTATCTGCGCGTGATGGGCTTCGAGCCGGAGCGTGTGCGCCGTTCCACATCCCGGTCGCCCGCTGGTAACGGATTCGTTCGAGCGGAACGGGATCGCGTGATATGGGTGCCACGCACGCAACGGTATGTACAATAGGAGTGCGTGCACACAGAGGCTTGAAAGGAGCCGCTCAGGGGAATGCCCGAAATCAAGCGCATCGGCGACCTCGACATCTCGCAGGATCTGGACCACCAGCACCGGATGTGGCGCGTAGAGCACGTCGGGTGGGGCGTCATGGTTCTGCTCGTCGTGGCAGCGCTGCTCGGCCTGCTCGGCCCAGGCCCCCTCAGCAACACGACGGCAGGAGAGGAGAGCGCCCCGTTGCGGGCCACGTACGGCCGCTTTGACCGGTACAAATCCCCCAGCCAGATGACCGTCCACATCGGCCCCGCCCTCGTGCACGACGGCAAGGTGGAACTCAGCATAAACCGCGCGTTTTTCGACCGGGTAGACTTGGGGCAAGTCGACCCGGAACCGGTTCAGGTAGCGGCCGGACCGAATTGGTTCATCTATACCTTTGCCGTGGCAGATGCGTCCGCCCCCCTGGAGGTGCGGTTCCACTACGAACCCGGCGATGCGGGGCCGCTACGCATCGCCGTCGCTGCACCGGGCGCCCCGCCCATCCGCTTCACGAGCTTCGTGTACCCCTGATCCTGTTTCTACCCTCCCCACAAGGTGTATGGCCTCATGGTAACCATCTTTCGCGGCCTGTTCACCTACGCCCTGCTGCTCGTCGTCTTCCGGATTGCGGGCAAGCGCACGCTGGCGCAGACGACGAACTTCGACCTCGTGCTCCTCCTGATCATCAGCGAGACGACGCAGCAAATGATGGTCGACAACGACCATTCCTTCACGAATGGCACGCTCCTCGTGGTTACTCTCGTGGGCGCGAGCATCGTGCTCTCCTTCCTGAAACAGCGGTACAAGTCGGTGGAGCGCTGGGTCGAGGGTCTGCCGTTGATCGTGCTGGAGAACGGAGTCCTGGATAAAGGACGCCTTCAGGGGCTGCGTATGGACGAACAGGACATCCTGGAGGCGGCCCGCAGACTCCAGGGCATCGAACGGCTCGAACAGATCAAGTACGCCGTGGTCGAGCGCAACGGCGAGATCACCGTCATCCCCAGAGCCAGTACCTGAGCAGCCCGTCAGAGATAGCTGCCACGGCGAGCCCGGGAAATAATACCAGTTCCTTGATATGGTTGTGCAAGGTAGACCGCCGACCGAGGACCGCCGACCGCCGCATGAAGAACGTATGGGAGTATGGGGGTGTGGGTGTTTGGGGGGGAAGATGCACTCCAATATTATGGAAAGGGTATAATACGCTCTCGACCCAAAGCCCTCCTTGCGCCGAAGGTATCTCAACGCAAGGAGGGCTTGCCTCAACGCTTCCAGAAGAGGGCATCAGGGAGCGGACAACGTGATGGTCCTCCCCTCTTTTGCTGAGCGCGTTGCGGCATCCAGGATGCGCATGACCGTCACGTTCGTGGGCAACGAGGCCAGGTCACCGTCCTGCACCACTACGTCTCCGCGAACCACGGCGGCGAAATAGGCAAATGGATCATCGAAAGGAACAGGACGGGGATCCAGCGTGAGGGCAGTCGGCTGCGCTTCGCCTTCCTTGCGGACGCGCATGTTCTGGCCGTCCACCGTCTTCACGTAGCCGGTGGTGCCGTAGACTTCCAGGTCCTTCCGGTTGAAGGGCCAGTTCCAGGATGCCTGGAGGATGGCTTGCGCCTTCGGGTAGGTGAGGATGAACGTCGCCTCGTCATCCACCTTCGGGTATTCGTCCGGCTTGATCTGCTGGGTGACGGCGGTGACGGTAAGGGGCGCCTGTCCGTCCATGATCGCCGTCACGAGGTCCGCCCCGTAACAGCCGAAGTCCATCAGTGCCCCGCCCCCATTCAGAACCGGGTCGGTGAGCCAGGCGAGGAACTCGGAGCTGACGCCGATCTCAATGGGGCCCTGGTGCCCATCGTGGACGACGATCTTGCGCACGGGACCAAGCTCGCCGTCGTGTACGATCTGCTGCACGGCCTCCGTCGTGGCATACCAGGTCGTCTCGTAATTGACGATCAGGTGGATGCCGTTCTGCCGGGTCAGCGCCGCCATGCGTTCGGCCTGTTCCAGATTGGCCGCGAGGGGCTTTTCGACCATGACGTCGATCTTGCGCGGCGCAGCGGCTTCCACGACCTTCAGGTGGTCGAAAACAGACCCGAAGCCGACCACCGCATCCGGCTTCACTGCGTCCAGCATGGCGCCGAGATCGTCGTAAACGAGGCTTTTGTCGAAGTGGTAGTGGCCGGCCAGCCGGTCGATCAGTTGCTGATCGGTCTCGTAGATGCCCACCACTTGTATGTCGCCGCGATCCGGCCGCCCGAGAATCCAGCCGACGTGGCCGTGGCTCATGCCCACGATGGCGATGCGCACGGGTGAGGCCGTCTGGGCGCCGGCCGGAATGGCGAGGAGGAGGGATAGGGCCAGAAGGGTGAGTCGCATCTGTCAGGAGCACGGGTGAGCGGAACGAAACTGAGACTACGATACTGCGCTCCGACGGAAGCCGCAATGCCGAAAAAGGCGTTCGCTGTCTAACGTCCGCAACGCCGCATCGGGAGCCGTCCGGCGGCAATGCCTCTCTTTCTCGTACGCTCCCCCTTTCATCCCCTCTCTCACACCCGCCATCTACGCTTATTCGACGATCGTTAGCGTGATCGTCCGGCTCTCGTTCTCAAAGGCCTGTGCCACGGACGGATCTGCCGAAAACCGGTACGTAATGGGACGGTTCAGCTCGACGCCCCGATGGATGGAGGTGACGACGTTTACCGCCTGCGTGGCGTCTGAGATGTCCACGAGGCCCCGGCTGCTGCCGAGGCCGCTGTCGAGCGAAACGGAGAGCGTCGTCCCCGCAGGCACCGGCCGGTCGATGGAGGCCGTAATGCGCGTGGCGTCGACGTTGGTGTATAGGCTGTAACTCGTGCTGTGGTCCGACACCGAAACGGCGCCGCCGTGCTCGTCCAGGTGCAGGATCGTGAGCGGCTTCGGGCTGCCCGACACCGTCACTCGCGTGACCCGCTCCACGACCAGCGTGACGCTCTGCGTCACCGAGGCCTGCTGCGCCAGGCACGAGATCGCAAGCACTCCCTGGAAGGCAAGCGCGATCAAGAACGGAATTGCGCGGGTCTTGAACACGGGTCCGAAATCACAGGCTGTTCGCCTGGCAGGTGAGTGTTGACGTGCAGAGGAGATGGTTTAGGTATCGGCAGAAGGCGCAGGAGTTGAACTCATCCACAGGGGACGCCAAAGGTGTAGCCGGGCGCGGCTCCGATGGTTCCGGTGTAACGTTCTCGTCCGGCTTGCCGGACTTCCGGCCATAGTAAGCCGTCCTGGCGGCCTTCTCGGCGGGTGTCAAAGGTGCTTTCGGCGGAATGGCCAGGCGAACGCCTTCGGGTAGGATGTCCGGATTGGGAATCACTTCCTGGTTGGCCATCCAGATCTTGGGCCAGAGCCGGTCTGTCCCGTATGCCTGCCGCGAAATGTCGAACAGGCTGACGTCGGAGGGCGAAACGACGTGGACGCCGGGCGCCCCGGCGGGAGGAACCGCAGGTTTCGGGGCGACAGGCTGCTGCTGACCGGGCTTCGGGACGGACTTCCCGTCCGAGCCGCCGAGCTTGAGTTCGCCGCCGTCGATGATCTCAACCTTGCGGCGAACGGGGACCAGTCTGAACGCAAGGTCCCGCATGTCTCCCGGCGCGAGATCCAGGGTCAGGGAAGCCCGTTCCAGACGATACGAATCCGGAAGGTCGCCGCCCGCCACGGACACCGTCCACGTGCCGGGACGCAGGTTCTGAAAGTTGAAGCGGCCCTGCCGGTCCGTCAGGCGGCGTTGCGCCTCCTCACCGCTCCGCGCCTCGATCAACACGCCCGGCTGGCCTGCGAGCGCCGGATCCCGTGCGGCCTGGGGCTCTATCCCATCACTGGGCTCTCCGTACGTCGCCACCCGGCCAGTCAGCGATGCGGATGGTGTGAGTCCTACGTCCAGCAAAACGATCTGTCCGCCCTGTACCTGTACGTGGGCCGGGACGGGGTTTTCCGTAACCTGCTCTACGTCGACGCCCTCGATGGAAAGCGGGTAATCCTCTGGAGCGATGCCCCGGAAACTGAACAGGCCGTTCGGACCCGAGAGCACAGCGGCATTGCCCAGATTGATCAATACCCCCTCCATGCCGGTACCGGTGCCGGCATCGTATATGCGACCCCGGACCGTACCGCTATCGTGGGATCGTCCGAGCGGAAGGTTGATCGGCACGACGTACCGAATCGAGAACGCCTGATCCTCTCCCGTGCCGGGCTGCCCGAAGCCGAACCACCGAGCCCGCGCGACCAGGCGATGTCCGAAGGGAAATGTATAGCTGGCCTGGAAGTCGCCGCTCGTGAAGTCGAATGCGCCAGGGTATCGATAATGGCTGTGGCTGAGGATGAAGTCGGCCCGCAGCCGCTTCGCGATGGTGACGTTTCCCCCGGCATTGAAGGAGAACCGCCGCTGTGGGTCACCGGTGAACGCATTGATATTTCGATCCCCACCCACGGATGCGTAGAGCGATCGGTTGCGACCCAGATGAAGGTAGGCGCTCACGTCGTACGCATAATACCGGTGCGGCTCCGGCAGTGCCTGGCTCCGCCGTTTCCCCGTTTCGAGCCGGGAGACGAAGGACACCGTCTTAAACGGCAGCCGAAGATCGAGTTGCAAGCCCTGGTCGCTGCGCCCCAGGATCTCGTTCTCGTTCTGGCTCTTGTAGACGTAGAAAAGGCCGATGCGTCCGGCATAGCGGGCTCCGGCGCGGTACAGGACGTATTCTTGAGGGCTCGCCAGGATCAGGTCGTTCAGGGCACTACGGGCCTGGTTGAAGAAGCTGCCCTCCAGCGCGAGCCGCCCTGCCAGTTGGAAGTGCCCGCTGGCGGACCAGAACTCCGTGCCGCGGTAGCTGCCTGCGAACTGGTTGCCCACCTTCATGTAGCGCCCGCTGTAATCGAACCGGGACGTCTCACCCTCAAGGGTGACCCCGGCAGCCATGTTGTCGGTCGAATGGGCGGCATCGGCGCCGACTTCGACGCTCACTTTCGTGTTGGCCAGCGGCTCCGCTTCCGCCAGCGCGCTCAGCAGGTGTCCGGTGTCCAGGCCCTGGTTGGCGAGGTAATTGGCGCTGATGGAAGTGCGCTTCCCGGGAGCGTACCGGACGAAGGAGCCGAACTGTTCCTGAACCGGCGCATAGTAGCGCGTCTGGGCTGCGTAGGTGCCGAGTGTCCACCGCCCGAAGGTGCCTTCGACGTGCCCGCCAAAGGCGCGGGTGCCGGGCTCGGTCAGGGGCGTAAGCGCGTACGTTCCATCTCCGATCTGCGTAGAAAAACGCTTCGCCTGGTACCGCAGCGAATACGCATCGATCTCCCCCAGCGTCGACGTACGGAGCCGGTTCGGCCCCCGCGCGACCAGTTCCAGGTGATCTCCTTCGTGGAACACCTCGTGTCCGGATGCCTGAAGCTCGATTTGTGGATAGAAATGCCCCCCCTGTCCGATGGAGGTTGCGGATAGCTCGGAAGGAAGGCGACGATACGGGTCCGATAGCTGCGCGAATCGGGGAATCACGTCCACCGCGTACGCCGCGTGGCGCTCGTGCGTGCCTTCGACGTCGGCGATCAGGCTGCCCGTCCGCGTGTGTTTCCACATCAGGGCCGGCGACGTCTCCATGAGTAACGTGACCTGGCGCGAGGAGAAAGGTGCCAGGCTGAGTTGCGTAACGTCCAGTCGAGCGGGCCCGTTCTGGTGATCGTGTACCGAGAGTTTGACGTCCTCCGGAACGTTGCCTTCGTTGGAGATGAGGAAAGTAGCCCGGTACACTTCGCCCGCCGCTACGTAGTCGGGCGCCTGAATCTCACGCACGGTGACCCGCCTCGTGGTCCCCACCTTCACCCGCACAGAGTCTTTTGCACTCCTATGATTCGGGGCCGCGCTATAGAAGATGCCGTACGACCCTGCCCGTGCGCTGGACGGAATGGAGATGCTCAGGAATTGGAGGGCATCGCTACCAGGATCGAGCTCGAGAGCTGGCACCGGCAGCACCAGCCGCCACGAAGCCGGGAGTGTTACGTGGGGTTGAAGTCGCCAGTGCTCCAAACCCTTGTTGGTCACCTTGAAGACGAGCGTGATCACCGTGTCGGGAACAGCTTCCCGGACGCTCGGGCCGCTGTGCTCGACCACGATCTGCTCCTGGGCCTTTGCTTGCAGAAAGCACCAGGAGCACGTGCACCAGAGGAAGAACAGGTACGTGCCTGTATGAACGCCACGAGTCCACATGGCCGGTCACAGATCCAGTGTGTACTCGGCGCCGTAAACCTCGTCGTCGCCAGCGTCGACGAATACGAGGGCGCGGTAGCGGCCGCTCAGCTCCTTTCCAAAGCTGAAACGCTGCCGGACCGACGTGCCGGGGTACAGGCGCAGAGAGGTCCCGTCGATGCGCCCGGCGTCGTTGCCGTCCTCGTCGTAGAGTTCCACCCAGACCTGCGGGCGGACGGCCAACGTTCCCTCATTGACGAGGTCCACCTGCAGGAGCCGGGAGCCGTCGTCTGCAGATTGAAGGCTCGGATTGTCGAACGAAATCTTTCGATTGCCGTCTCCGCCCACGTTGGTGGTGATCTGCACCCCGAACCGAAGCGCAGTACGGATACCCACCTGCGTCCTATCTTCCTTCGGCTGGATCGTCGACTCGGGCGAGCCCTTCTCAATGCCCTCCACCATGATGATGCTCCAGTAGGAGCCGGAGAGGGTGTCCGCGGCGTCGGCCGGCACCGTCACGGAATAGGCCACGTTCGCCGTCGCGCCGGCAGGGAGGACGAAGTAATCCGGATTGTAGGTGATCCAGGAGGCGTTCGAACGCCGGGTCGAGCCCGGAGCGCCATAGACGTTGGTGCCGTCAGCGTAAAACAGGTAGTCGGTCTGGTACACGCGGACTTCCTGGCTCTCGGCCGTCT
>DASSAV010000064.1:0-6821 GCA_035699265.1 Rhodothermales bacterium | reverse complement strand
GTGGCGCTGCCGTTCACCTACCATGATTACCTCATCGGCGGGGCTATGGTAGCGCAGGAAGATGCCTCGCTCGCTGAAGCAGGCAGGGAGGTGTACGACCGCCTGCTCCGGAAGAATGAGTTTTATGCCGCCCAGTTTCCGCCGGACCAGTTTCCGGGCGAGCGCGCACTTCAGGAGAAGATGGAGTTCTGGATGGGGCGGGTCAGCCCTCCGAAGCTGCCCGAGCGGCCTGCCGAGCGCTTGCAGAAGCTGGAACTCGTCCCCGTCCTGCTGATACACCTCAAGCTCATACTCGCCTATGGGCGTCAGGGCAGCCTGGAATGAGCCGGTTGCCTGCCCTCCCGGCTCAGGGCTCGAAACCGATGGGCGCTGTCTCACGCGTGATGCGTACCAGGTCTACCCGCTTCGGCGTTGCCTTTAGGATCATGAACCGGTAGCTGTCGAGCACGACCTCTTCACGGGCCCCCGGGATCGTGCCCAGACGTTCCAGGAGGTAACCTGCCACGGTCTCATAGTCACCCTCGGGCAGTTCGAGATCGAAGCGCTCGGCCAGCTCATCGATGTGTACCCGGCCGCTGACGACGAACGTGTTCTCTCCGGTCTGGCGGAGCACCTCGTTCTCCACGTCGAACTCGTCCTGAATATCGCCGATGAGTTCCTCCAGGAGGTCTTCGCGGGTCACCAGGCCGGCCGTACCGCCATATTCGTCGATCACGATGGCGATGGAAGTCTTGGAGGCCAGGAACTCGCTCAGGAGATCTTTGGACTTCTTCGATTCCGGGACGAACTTGGCAGGCCGGATGATGTCCTGGAGCGAAGCAGGCCCCGTAAACAGGTCATACGCGATGACGACCCCGACGATATGGTCGATGTTCTCCCTGTAAACGGGCAGCTTTGAATGGCCGCTCCGGGCGAAGCGCTCGCGTACTTCGTCGAGCGCGGCGTTCTCCTCAACGGCCTCTACGTCGGTGCGCGGCACCATGGATTCCTTCACACGGATGGAGCCGAGCGCCAGAACGTTGGACAGCAGCGTGTTTTTGCCTTCGTCGAGCTCCGAATCGACCCCCTCGCGGCTCTCCTCAATGATAACCTCGAAATCCCGCCGGATGAACTGGGAGAGGGTTGCCGCATCCGTTTGAAACAACCGGGCGAGGGCGGAAGCGGACGCGCCCGCCAGCTTGATGAGGGGGTACATCGCGATGTACGTGACCCGAAGCGGCACAGCCAGGTAGAACACGGCGCGGTTAGGAACCTCGCGCATGATCGATTTCGGCAGGATCTCTCCCAGCAGGAGGACAATCACGGAGGCGATGATCGTCTGTGTCGATAGAACCGCCACGCCAACCGCGTTCTCGGCTATGCCCATCGACAGGAACAGGTAGGTCAGGGATGGCTTCAGGTAGAACGCCATCACGGTCGAATAGATGACCAGGGCCACGTTGTTGCCCACCAGGGTCGTGGTCAGATACATCGAGGGCCGGTGCAGCGTCTTCTGTACGAGGCGGCCTACGTACCCGGAACGTCGGCGCGCCAGCACTTCGACCCGTAGCCGGTTGGCTACGACAAAGGCGATCTCAGAGCCAGAGAAGAAGGCACTGAACAGAAGGGCTAAGATGATGAGAGAGAGATTCATGTTACCGACCGACGACGACTGGCCGGAGACCTCTGCCGGGGACAAGAGCGTGCACAGGCGCGACGGTGCGTATTGCGTTATGAGCCCGTGAACTCGGGTTTGCGGCGTTCGAGGAAGGCATGTACGCCTGTCTGGAAGTCCTGCGTGTCACACAACTGGCCGAACAGGGCCGCCTCATACTTGAGCCCGTCCCGGAGCGGCAGGTCGCTCGATCGGATGGCGTCGAGTGCCAGGCTGACGGCCACCGGTGCTTTGGACGCGATGCTGAGGGCGATGCCTTTCGCCGTGTCGATGAGTTGGTCGCCGGGGACGAGGCGGTTTACCAGCCCGATTTCATAGGCCCGCTGGGCGCTCACACGTTCTCCGGTCAGGATCATCTCAGTGGCGATGCCCCTGCCAACGATGCGGGGCAGCCGCTGTGTACCACCGAATCCGGGAATGAGGCCCAGGTTCACCTCCGGCTGCCCAAAAGAGGCGTTTTCGGCCGCAACACGGAGGTGGCATGCCAGGGCCAGTTCGCAGCCGCCCCCGAGGGCGAAGCCATTGATCGCTGCGACGACGGGCTTGGGCATTTCTTCGATTCGCTGAAAGAGCACCTGCCCCTTAAGGGCGAAGCGATGTCCCCTGAGTGCATTAAACTGCGTGAACTGCCGGATGTCAGCCCCGGCCACGAAGCTCTTTTCGCCCGCGCCGGTCAGGACGATTCCCCTGACTTCGGCATTGGAGCGGGCGTCCCGGAAGGCTGCGTCCAGATCGGAAAGCACAGGGCCGCTCAGGGCGTTTAGCTTGTCCTGCTGGTCGATGGTAATGAGAGCGATCCCATCGCCATCGACCTCGAAACGGATGGTCTTGAGTTCCATGCGCGCAGCTTGCAATTCAGCGTTCTCCGCTTGGTATCTGCCCGGCGCCCGGGAGGCTCGAGTCAAGCGTGTGGGATCTGTTAAATGAAAACGTCATTCCGGGTGCGCGGGCGTCCAGCTTACTCCGGAAGCAGACCCTCCGTTTCTGGATACTCCGTCGCCGGGAATGACGCCGATTACAGGCCTGCGGGAACTGCCACGGGATTACTCGCGCAGCCGAGTCCGCTCGACGGGCTCTTGCTCCTTGTGCTCTTCCGGCTCGTACGTGTCCACATCACCCAGCAAGTCGAAAGATCCGGACAGCGCCGATTCCAGCTCCACCACGGTCGCCCGTGTCTCTTCGACCTCGTTGAGGAGCATGTCGAGTTGGAAGGTGATCTCTTCAGGGTTGCGGAGCGTGAGCGACTGCTCGTGGATGTACTTCGTCACATCCTCGATCGTTTCGAGCTGTGCCTCGATGATCTCGTTGTTTTCGCGGCTCTTCTTGAATCTTTCCAGCCGCTGTTCCAGCACTCTCAGGCGGCGCTGCTTGATGGCGGCCACACGGGGTGGGTCGTTTTGCATATTTGTGCGCAGTTCCGCGATGGCGCGCACGACCTCACTCTCCGTGGAGCTCTGCAGCGAATGTTCGTACCGCTCCTTCTGATAGAGCAGGTTGAGGTATGAGTCCAGCAGCCCGTCGATCTTCTGGAGGTGGCTGTCTATCAGCGGCTGCGAGGCGTAATTGAGCTTACGGTAGTTGAGTGTAATGTCCTTCTCCAGCTTACGGAGGCGCACATACCGGCGCTGGCTGTATTTGGTCAGTACCTCGAAGATTTCCTTCTGTGAAGGCGGCTTGGCGCGCTCTGCGGCGTGCTGGCTCCGCACGAGCCGCCGGAATCGTTCCTGGCGCGGCATAATGCCGAGGTACATCAACTCGGCCGCCGCCGACAGGATGAGAACGAAATTGAAGATCGCCTCAGCCACGCCGCCGCCGCTCAGGCTTACGACGAACGCCGTCAACATCGCCACGATCAGGAAGGCGAGATTGAAAGGGTTGAGGAAGGCTTCCTTCGTGTAGTTGATGTTAGCGTCGCTCATGAAGCCACTAATTGTTAGTAGTCCGCTGCCTGTGTTCTGTGGTGTGTTCATACGGCTTGCGTGTCACCACGGACTACTGATATCTACTTCGCACATTACGGACGCATTCGGCCGATTGTTTTCTCGGGCTGATTTTTTGTCTCAGCAGCTTCCGGCGACGACTCAGGTTGTTCAGCACGGCGCCCGATGGTCTT
Source organism: Rhodothermales bacterium (assembly GCA_035699265.1). Classification (GTDB taxonomy): domain Bacteria; phylum Bacteroidota; class Rhodothermia; order Rhodothermales; family DASSAV01; genus DASSAV01. The sequence continues at coordinate 3,054 of DASSAV010000064.1, read as the reverse complement.
TTCGACTGGGCTTCTCTCCTTCTCAGGAGCGTCCTGCGCAGGGGCTGGGCCAGCCGATGCCCCGGCGTCCTCTGAAGCCATTTGTTCACGCATCCGGCGTATCAGATCCTGAGCCCGGGCTTTCCGCAGGTCCTCCTCCATCTCCTCAATTTTTTCCGCGTTCGCGCGCTCACCCTCTGCTGAGAGCGCCATATCCATACGCGCCTCCGACAGAGCGGCATCCTGGCTGAGGCGATCCACGAGTTGCGCATGCTCATCGATCACGTTCTGGGAGCCCGTGGACATGTCCTCCAGCGCCTGCCGCGAACTCGCGACGCGCTGCGCCCCGAAGAGCGCCTGCTTCAACTCCTTGAGTTTACGGAGGTGCGCTTTTTCATCCTCTTTGAGCCGATCGAACTCTTCTTGCGTCATGTCATTCAGTACGGGTGCGTTCCTTCCCGAGCGTCTTGGGCGCCTCCTCGACATCACCCTCGGGCAGTTCCACACGCCGTTCTTCTTCGCGCCTGGGTGCAGGCTGCTCCATGCCCATTTCCAGTTTGAACTGCTTCACGAGCTCCGAGGCACGGATGTTCTCAGCGTCTTCCTCGATGCGGAGGGCCTGCATGTCTACTGAATCCAGCGCTATATCCATGCGTGCTTCGTTCCGCGCCGATTTCTCATTGATGCGCTGGATCATCTCGTCGTGGGTCTGGTCGATGCCGCCCACTTCAAACTGCTCCAATGCATCGGCCACTTTCGCCTGCCATTTCGCTCGTTCGTGGGCACGCAGGGCCTCCTTTGCCTCGGCAATTTTCCGTTCCCGCTCCCGCATGAACGCCTTCTTAATCTGAAGCGCCTTGTCATAGGCGGCGGAAGCGTAGGTGAGCTGGTCTTTGGTGCGGCCCAGCGAGTCTCGGGCCTTTTCCAACTGGACGGCATACTGCTGGGCGATGTCGTCCCGGCCTGCCTGAATCGCTGCTTTGACCTTGGACGTGAGCGAGGCCATCTCCTGCTCGGAGCGCTTCAACTCCTTCTGGAGCAGGACGACGTTCGCTTTCACCGTGGCAATATTCTCGTTCATTTTCGGGACCTGGTCATTCAGCTCCCGAATATTCTGCTCCAGGATCAGCCTGGGGTCTTCCATTGCGGCGATAGCCCCGCCGAAGACGGAACGGACAAAGCGTGTAAATCTCTTCCAGACGGACATGATGACGTTGCCTTATGGGACGGATTCGGTGTGGAGATTACTGTCAATATAGCGTTTGTGCCAGTCTAACGAGAATTTAGCGGGAAAGATGCAACGGCGCCTGCGCAGGCACGACATTCGGGGGAGCCTGGCCCAGCTTCAACACGGCTGTCGTGCGTCTATTGAGCATCTCGTTCGGATTCGTCCAGGTGTTCTTCCGTCGTGGCGCGGAGCCGTTCCGGGTCTAGGGGATTCATCATCTCGCGAAGCTCCTGCTCATTGGGAGCAAGAGGGATGCCAAGTGCTCTGTGTACGTCCACCATCATCTGGAGCAGCTTGGTCGATTCCCGCTCGGAGTGCAGCGCAACTTGCAGGTCCGTTTCTTCGCGCAGCTCACGGATGCGCGTCTCCTCCTGGGAGTGCATCAGGATGAGCAGGGCGATGAAGAGCGCCTGTACGGAAGCGAAGCTCAGGAGGAAGGAGAATGGGTAGGGGTCCCACGGTGTGATCCCTGGTATCCACCCGCTATTCAGCAAGAGCCACCCGAGATGGAATAGCGCCTCCACGAGGAAGAAAGTGGGATGGCCGAGCACGTGGGCGATGCGTGCCAGCAAGCGCTCCCCCGGCCCTCGCTCCTTCAGTGCTCCGGCACGGATATTCAGGATTTCCTGTTTCTGCTCTCGGACGTCATCCCAGTAGCGAGCCGTCCCGGCTTTCGCAGACGAGTCGTTTTGCATCGGTTTTCGGGTTTCCGACAGGTAGAGTACGAAAAGCCCGGGATCGTTCCTGTGAAAGAGCAAATACATGGACACCCATTCCGCCAGGGGCCATAAAACAAAAGGCGAGGCGCAGTGCGCCTCGCCCGACATTTTGGACGGCTGTGACCGCGACCGTCAGTCTTTCTTGCCGTAGCGGCGCCTGAACTTCTCTACGCGGCCGGCGGTGTCGACGTACTGGCGGCGCCCCGTGTAGAACGGGTGGTTCGTGGAGTCCACTTCGGAGACGTAATTGTCGGTGTCCAACGTGGAGCGCATCTGCGTCACGGTGCCGTCTGCGAGGCGGACGCTGATGACCTTGTACTCTGGATGAATGCCTTCTTTCATGGCTCGAAACTGTGCGCGACTACTCGCGAGGGGGGGATTCTGCGAAAGACTTCAAAAGTAGGGTACGCCCGGAGGGGTTGCAAGTTTCGGGACGGCATGTGATCCGGGAGGGCGTCGTCTTCGCGCGGAATCCGCACGCAGATGGGACAGGGCCGGGTTTCCTCAGGCCGGTTTGAGTGTCAGTCGGGCGAGGCTGTTTACGAACGCTTCGGCCTCCTGGAGCACGTATTCGGCGGCATCCTGCGTGACGGCGAAGTTCAGGCCGTAGTCGGCCATCTCCTGTAAGTCGGCCGCCTGCTTGAGGGCGGTTCCGGCGCGGTCAGGCAGACGTCCATTGGCCACGTAGGACTCCATGAAGGCCGTTCGCAGGCTCTGATTGCCTGGCAGGGTGTGCCGCTCGCGCACCATGAGGGCCTGGGCCGCATAGAACATAGCGAAATAGGCGCGCGAGGCGCAGGAGTCGTAGTCTTCCAGTTCGAGAAGGACGGCTGCGCTCTGGAGGTACTTCTGGGATTTCCGGGTGAGGGCGTTAATCTGCTGGTCGTCCATGCTGGTCGCGGTTGTTCATGCGAATTTAGCACGGCAATGCAGGCGCGGATGCGACGAGGAGGTGATTTCGAGCGGTCAGCCATTGCTTCTACTTATTCAATTCGGCATCAATCTGGGCGATGCTATCGCGGAGTTCGGCGGCGCGTTCGAATTCGAGGTTTTCGGCGGCTTCCACCATTTCCTTGCGGAGTTGGGCCAGGAGGTCGCGTTTCTGGTCGTCTGAGAGATACTTGACGA
>DASSAV010000063.1:0-2127 GCA_035699265.1 Rhodothermales bacterium | reverse complement strand
GCCCGTCCTTTTACATACGACCCGTTCAGCGGCACCTTTCCGAACGGCGTATCCAGTACGTACTTCGGGATGGCAAACCCCGACGTCCGCCCCTGGAGGGCCTGCATGATCTCCATGCCCTTCTCAATAGACGTGCGGAAGTGGGCCGTCCCGCCGATGAGCTGCGCCTGATAGAGGTAGTAGGGCCGGACGCGCATCCGGACCAGGCCCTCACAGAGTGCCTTCATCGTCTCCACGTCGTCGTTGATGCCCCGCAGCAACACCGTCTGGTTGCCGACGGGGATCCCCGCACGCAGCAGCCGGTCGATGCCGTCCGCCGCGTCCGCCGTCAGTTCTTTCGGATGATTGAAGTGCGTGTTCAGCCAGATGGGGTGGTACCGCTCCAGGATCCCGCACAGTTCGGGCGTGATGCGGTAGGGGAGGAGCACCGGCAGGCGCGACCCGATCCGGATGACCTCGATGTGCGGAATGGCTCGCAGGCGTTCAAGCAGCCATTCGAGGTGGGCGTCGTTGAAGGTTAGCGGGTCGCCGCCGGTCAGCAGGACGTCACGGATCTCCTCGTGCGCGGCCAAGTAGTCGATGGCCTCCTGCAATTCGGCCTTGTTCAGGAAGAACTCCGAATCCCCGACCATCCGCTTGCGCAGGCAGTAGCGGCAGTAAATGGCGCACTCAGCTGTCACGCAAAAGGCCACCCGGTCGCGGTAGTTATGGATGAGGTTCTTGACAGGGGAGTGGGCGACCTCTTCGAGCGGGTCCACGACGCCCACGATGTCCGGCTCCATCTCGCTGATCCGAGGGACGGCTTGGCGGCGAATCGGGTCGTCGGGGTCGTCCGGGTCCATCAGAGAGGCGTAGTACGGGGTGATGTTCCAGCGGAAAATGTTCGCCGTCCCCTCGATCCCGGCCAGTTCGTCGTCCGTCGGGTGGATGAACCGCCGCAGGTCCTCTGCGGTGTGGATGCGGTTCCGCATCTGCCATCGCCAGTCCCGCCAGTTCGGGTCGGTTCTGAGCGATATGCCGGGTCCGTTCGCTTCCATTTATCTTCTTATACCAGAAGGCCCATTTTGTAGTACGTCCAGTTCTGCTTCCATGCTTCCGGCAATCGCGCCCCGTGTGTCATCCCGACGAGCTTGCGAGGAGGGATCTGTCCGAAGTAGATCGGTTCAGATTCATTCGATCCTCGCGTTCTATACAGATCCCTCACGTCCGTTCGGGATGACAATTCTGGAGCGTTATTAGCAAGCCAGGCATTTGGACATATGCCTAAAATCCAATAGCAAAGAGTGTCCGTCACAGGCCCAGCCGCCCCAATCTCCGCGCCAGCACTTCGGCCAGAAACTCCGGATAGGGGCGGGCCATTAATTCGGCGATGACGGCAAACGTTCCGTCCGGGGCGAAGGTCGGTAGGGTGTTGATCTCCAGGAACCAGGGGGTGCCGTTCGCATCCACCCGGAAGTCCATCCGGGCGAAGTCGCGGCATTCGAGCTTTTGATATACCCGGACGGCGAGGTCTTGCAACTGATGTTCCAGTTCGGGTGTGAGGGTGCCTTCGATGACGTAGGACCAGTCGCGTTCCGGCAGGCCCCGGTGTTCCAGCGCGTGCAGGCCGATGCGAGACTGTTGCTCTACGGCCCGTTGCAGGACCGGCAGCGGCTCGGGGGGATCGTTGCCGACGACCGCGACCGTGAACTCCCCGCCGCCTTCGACGAACGCTTCGACGAGGGCATCCTGCCGGTAGTCGCTCACGGTACGCGCCACCTCACGCCGCAACGCATCCAGATCCTCCACCCGGTTCGATTCCGCGATGCCTTTCGCCGACCCCTCGTACCGGGGTTTTACGAAGAGTGGAAACGACAGCGCCGCGCGTCCGGGTTCGTCGCCCATGCCCTCAAGTACCGACTCATTCACTTGTCCGGCATCCCCGACGATCCGATAGACCGGTGTCGGCACGCCCGCGGCGGCGGCCAGGTCTTTCGTCCACGCCTTGTCCAGGCTGAGCGAGAGGGTCAGCGCGTCGGAGCCGAGGTGGGGGATGCCCGCCATCTCGAACAGGATGGGCGCGTACGCTTCCCGGTTGCGGCTATGGGCGCTCTCCGCGACGCTGAGCCCTACATCTACCTGCACCTC
>DASSAV010000062.1:0-2671 GCA_035699265.1 Rhodothermales bacterium | reverse complement strand
CCGCACCTGCACGTGCAGCCCGCCGCCCCCGGCGGCGAACCAACCGCCATCGGCCGTGGTTTCGCCAGGGGTGTAGACCACCCGGTTCAGGTTATAGCGGCGCGTCCACGTATAGCCCCAGAAGTCCACCGGCTTGCGGGCGTCGTAGTCGAGACTGCTCTCGGCGTGGCCGCGGTCGCCGTCGTTGTACGCGTCCACCCGGCCGAAGTGGGCGCACTTCTCGATCGGGGTGACGCCCTCGCCGCTCACGGCCAGGTTGTTCGACAGGTCGCGCCGGTTCGTGGGCTCGGAAGGCGTGAACGGCTCCACCATCATCTTCCGAAGGGAGAAGTTGTAGTTGGACGAGCCGCAGGCGTAGTTCCACCGTTTCCACGAGTTCGACTGCACCCACATCGTCTGCCCGTCGGCGCTGATGAATTTGGAGGGGATGGTGGTCGGGTAGCCCCCTTCGTTGCGTTCCGGGCAGGAAGGGTCTTCCGACTCACCGAAGAAGGGAGCGGCGCCGAAGTCTTTGCGCATGAAGAGCCGCCACGGCCCCCAGGGCGTGGGCGCCTCGTAGAACTCGAAGGTGTACCAGGTCCACGAGGTGTAGAGATAGCGACGGAGCGGGGCGTTGTAGACCACGCCGCCCTGGGAGATCACCCCCACGTCCCTGGCCACGTCGCCGACCGGGCGCCCGCCGCCGAGGAGGGCGGGGTAGACGGTGCGCTCGTCGTGCAGCACGGCCTTCCGTGCCCTGATGTCCGGGTTCCAGGTCGGGGTTTCCGCGGGGGTGAGCCCGGAGAAGAACGCCCAGGCGGAGCGGTCCTGGACGCGCTCCCGAGGCACACGGGCCAGGTAGAGGTCGGTGGGCTTCGGCCGCGAGGGGTCCGTTGGACTCCGCCAGTTATAGTCGATTCCGTAGACGTAGGCGAAGCGCGCGCCATCCGGCCCCAGCACGCGCACCTGCTCGCCGCTCTTCCCGAAGTCCAGGAAGAAGAGCGTAGTGAAGCGGTGCTCGGTGAACATGGGAGCGTCGGTGGTCCGCCACGTCTTCCCGTGGTCGAGCGAGCAGGAGATGCTCGCGTTCGGCGCGTCGTTGAAGCAGGCGGGGCACGGCCTGGCGTTCAGGTCCTGCACGGCCAGGTAAAGTTCATCCACGCCGTCGCCGTTCCCGTCGATGGCGAGCATCCCGGTGGGCTTCCGATTGTAGTGCTCGCCCCAGATGCGCGCGACGGCCGCGCCGCGGGCGAGCACCTCGCCGCTGAGGCCGGCCTCTGGCGTCCCCTTCACCCGGCTCACCACGATGTCAGCGTCGTCCTCCTTCGTTCCGAACCCCCAGCCGTCGCCATTGGCGGTGTAGAGGTGGCCGTCGTCGGCCCAGCACGACGGCCAGAGGTCGCCGCGGCTGTCGGTATCATGACTGCTGAAGGTTTCGATGCGCACCGTCGAGAAGAACCGGCTGCTCGGGTCCACGTGCCCGCTCAGGTCGAGCGCAGGGGTTGCGACCCCAGCGAGGCGGGCGGATACGCGCCCTGGGAGGAGCGCCAGCCCGGCCCCGGCCGCCACCGACCCCTTCACGAACGCGCGACGCGTGATGTTACGGTCCACGTGGTGTTCCTCCTCCGAAGCATTGTCTTTGGTTCACTGAGATGGTGGAGCCCCGCGCGAAGCGGCATCGGCTTGAATGGATTGTTAGGCGGCGTGGGCAAGGACTTCAGGCACCCTTGTTCTTGTCGTCCCAGCGCATTGGTTCCCAAAGCTCGACCTTGTTTCCATCCGGGTCCATGATCCATGCGAACTTGCCGTTCTCGTGTGATTCTGGGCCACTAAGGACTGCCACACCGGTCGCGTGCAGTTGTGCAAGCATTTCATCGAGGTCGTCGACCCGGTAGTTGATCATGAAGGAAGCGTCGCTCGGACTGAACCATTGACTGTCTTTATCCGCGAGATGCCACACCGTGAGGCCCAGGTCTTCAGCCTTGTCGTCCGGCCATCTGAGTATGGCGCCGCCAAAGTCTTCCAGTTGCATGCCCAAGTGCTTCTGATACCAGTCCGCCAGCGCGGCGCTATCGCCCTTGCACTTCAAGAAGACTCCGCCGATTCCGGTAATCTTTGCCATCGTAGCCTCCAGTTCGTTAAGCCGCCCAATGCCAAATCCGCCTATACCCTTTAACTACGGCTGTCATTGCGAGGAGCCTGCGACGAAGCAATCTCCTGGCAAGGAGCAATTCCTCTGGAGATTGCTTCGCAGGCTGCTAATGACATGAGATGCTGAAACGAGCTCAGCATGACGAATCCTTCCGGTTGGCGCCGGGATTGGGGGACTGAGTAGTCGTGAAGGTGCGGGACCGCGAAGGCAATGGCTGCTCTTTTCTACGTAATTGTACATAGTTGGAGGTCGGGGTTTTCGGCGGTGAGGGTGCCGTCGTCTGCGAAGGGGCCGAGGCGGGCGGGTTCGACGGCGCCTTCGGAGGCTGGGTCGAAGGGTCTCCGGGCGCGGACGTAGTTATCGGAGTAGCCGAACATCACACCGTCGTGGTCGCTGGCCTCCCAGAGCACGGGGCGGACTTCGCCCTGGTGGGCGGCGTAGAAGGCGTGGCGCTTTTTTTCGGAGAGGATGCGGAGCATGCGGTTGCGGCGGGAGCGCTCCTGCCGGGGGATGGGGGCGCCGCCCATGTCGTCGCGTTTA
>DASSAV010000061.1:0-4058 GCA_035699265.1 Rhodothermales bacterium | reverse complement strand
CTCCTGGAGGCTGACGATGGCGTAGGAGGTCGCCTTGCCGGCCCGGTCGGCCACGAGCCCACCCGTCGTGCGGTGGACGATGTCGCCGGCCCAGGGGCGGAACGAGTCGAACAGGTGCGTCAGGAGGCCGGTGCCCTTGGTGTCGGTCATGAACTCCGTCCGGTAGCCGATGAGGCCGCGGCTGGGGATCTCGAACTCCAGGCGGACGCGGCCCGTGCCGTGGTTGACCATCTTCACCATGATGCCCCGCCGCATGCCCAGCTTCTGCACCACCACCCCCATGAACTCCTCCTGCACGTCGATGAGTGCCCGTTCGTAGGGCTCGTGCAGCTTCCCGTTTATCTCCTTCTTGATGACCTGCGGCATGCCGACCGCGAACTCGTACCCCTCGCGGCGCATCTGTTCGATGAGGATCGCCATCTGAAGCTCCCCGCGCCCGTAGACCAGGAAGCGGTCGGGGGAGTCCGTCTCTTCGATGCGCATCGACAGGTTGTTCTCGCTCTCCTTCAAGAGCCGGTCGCGGAGGTTGCGGGAGGTGACGTACTGCCCCTCGCGCCCGCTGAAGGGCGAGTCGTTGATGCGGAACTCCATCGCGATCGTCGGCTCGTCCACGTGCAGCGGGGGCAACGGCTGAGGGTTCTCGGCATCGGCGATGCTCTCGCCAAGGCCGATCCCGACCATGCCCGCGACAGCCATGATGTCGCCCGGCCCGACGTCATCGACGGCCACGCGCTGCAAGCCTTCGTACTCGAAGAGCGCCGTCACCTGGGCGGACTCGGTCGTCTCATCGCGGTGGCAGAGGGAGACGCGCTGCCTGTTGCGGACCCGCCCATTCATGACGCGCCCGATGGCGAGCGGTCCCAGGAAGGCGTCGGGCTGTACGTTGGTGACGAGGATCTGGAGCGGACCCTCTTCGTCCCCCCGCGGCGCGGGCAGGTGCCCGATGATGGCGTCGAAGAGAGGCCGGAGGTCGGTGAGCTCCCCGTCGGGATCCGTCGTGCACTGCCCGTCGCGCGCGACGGCGTAGAGGACCGGGAACTCGATCTGCTCCTCCGTCGCGTCGAGGTCGATGAACAGGTCGTAGATCTCGTTCAGCACCTCGCGCGGGCGGGCGTCCTGCCGGTCGATCTTGTTGATGACGACGATGGCGGGCAGGCCGAGTTGGAGCGCCTTCTGGAGCACGAAGCGGGTCTGCGGCAGCGGCCCCTCGGCGGCGTCCACGAGGAGCATGATGCCGTCCACCATGCGCAGCGTACGCTCCACCTCGCCCCCGAAGTCGGCGTGGCCGGGCGTATCGACGATGTTGATCTTGTGGTCGTTGTAGAAGATGGCCGTGTTCTTGGCCATGATCGTGATGCCCTTCTCGCGTTCCAGGTCCATGGAGTCCATCACGCGCTCCTGGACGTCCTGGTTGGCGCGGAAGGTTCCACTCTGCCACAGCATGGCGTCGACCAGCGTGGTCTTGCCGTGGTCGACGTGGGCTACGATTGCAATATTTCTAAGCTTGTGCATGGGGTCGGTTGTCAGTGGTTCGTGGTCCGTTGTCAGTGCCAGGTGCGGCGATGCTGCCCTATTCTGGAACAACAGACAACCGGCGACTGACCACGACCGAAAAAGCCTACCTCATTCGCCCGAGCAGCCCCTAAGTTCCGATAAGCCACGGGTTGGCGGGAAATTAGCAGGGGCGCGCGGCACGGATGGCACACATTTGCGCGTTTTTCTGTGCCAGGGCTGTTTTCGAGTTTTCCGGGGTGTTTCGGCGGGTTTGGATGGCACAGATGGCACAGGTTCTATGGTTGAGGGTTGTACTTGGGGGTGGCGCAGATGGCACAACTCTGGTTGAAAGTTGAAGGTTATCAGGTTGAAGATTGGGGGTGGATGGCACACATTCGCCTCGTTTTTGTGCCAGTGCGAATCGGGCGTTTTCCGGGGCGTACGGTGGATGCGGATGGCACAGGTTCGTCGGTTGTTCTTCGTGCTTGGTTCTTTGTTCTTGGAGGTCAGTTGCACAGATTGCACACAGAAGGCGTGGTTTTCGAGCGTGCTCGTCCTAATGCCCTCTCACTCCAACCCTCTCCCCCACGGGGGCGAGGGAGGTTTATGGGATGGCACAACTGGCACACATTTGACCGAGTGTCTAGGTGTGCCTGCTGGGAAGCGGGCATGGCATGCCCCCTACGATTCAGACGATGTCGATGGCACACCTGGCACAGGTTTACCTGTTTTGCGTAGGCGCGGGTTGGGGCAGTTCTATAGAGGGCGCACGGCCGTGCGCCCCTACGGGTAGGTTCTTCCGTGTGGTTCGGGGTGGCACAGGTTTACGCCGGGGTAGTGTGCCACCACTGGGAGTGGGGCACCACTGGTTTCTTCCGAATGCAGGATGTCAAAGAACGGGTGTGGGTCGGGGGAGATCTGTTTGTATGTAATAAAATATGTGTCGCTGCGCAAGGTTATTTTCTTAACCTTGACTTTTCGAGATGGGGGTTAAAGGGGGCGGGAAAGGGTGATACCGAATCCGGTGGAACGGTGCTGGTTTCGGAGAAGATGCCAACCACCCCTGTATCCCCTCCTTGGAAAGGAGGGGAGCTTAAGGCGCTTTTACATTTTTATAAGAGAATAGACGGATTTGGTATGATACTGCGCTCGAAGAAGTCCTGAGCGAGCCGGGCGCACGTCTCTAGGTCGTCCCATCAGGGAAGGTGGCCGTGGCCCACCACGTGCAGTGTGGCGTCGGGCACTAGCGCCGCCGCCTGCCCATTTTGTGTTCGGCGCGCTACCGGCCGCCGAACGTCCGTGGTGGGAGGGTTTGCAGGAAGGCCCAGAGTGCCTGGACCTCGTCGTCCGACATGTGCTTAAACACGCGGTAGGGCATGAAGGGGTCGAGTTGGGTGCCGTCGGGCCTCTTGCCGTCGCGGAGCGCCCGGGAAAAGTCGGCCTCCGTCCAGTTGCCGATTCCGGTCTCCTTGTCGGGCGTGATATTAAGCGGGATGGGCATGCTGGGTGGAGCGCCGGGCATCTTGCCGCCGGAGAAGTGCTCCCCGTGGCAGCCCGCGCAGGTCGCTGCCAGGTACTCGCCGTATTCCGCCGTCGGGCCGGGTGTGACTGCCTCGACCTGTTTCGCCGAATGGTCGATCAACTCGACCGGCAGCAGCGGCAGGATGCCTGCCAGGTAGAGCGTGCGGCCCAGGGGGCCGACCGAGTTTGCCGGCTGGGTGTGATCCACCGGCGGCACACTCTCGAGATAGGCGATGAGGTCGCTCAGGTCCTGGTTGGAGAGGCCGTTGAATTCCTGGGACGGCATCCAGAGGAGCGGCGTCCCATCCGGGCGCACCCCGTGGCGGATGGCCCGCACCCAGTCTGCGTCGGACATGTTGCCGCCGACGCCGCCCTTGCCGGTGGTCAGGTTGGCAGCATAGAGATAACCAATGGCAGGGTCCTCCATAAAGGGCTTTCCTGCGAGATTCTCGCCGTGGCAGTCGACGCATCCGCGCACGGTGGCGACGTGATGCCCGCGCGCGATGCTGGCGGAGTCGGCGGATATCGTCAGGTCCGCTACCTGTACGTTATACTTTTCGTGGAAGCGGGAGTTGGTGATGAGGTAGACGGCGGCTACGGCGATCATCAACAGGACGATGATGCCCCCAAGCACGATGCCTACCCACTTGAAAGCCTTACGCATGGTCTCAAGGGTTTACAGCGTGGAACTGATCTCTGAAATGCGACAGATGCACTTCAGAACTGTATGGGAAAACACGCTGAAACGCAAGACCTTTGTGCACAGACGCAGCGGCTCGGTGCCGCAATGTCCTATCACGGCTTCGGGCAGCTTCATTGCCTGCGGAACCCGGCGGCGGTGCACCGCTACCGTCCGCCGAACTTCCTGGCCTCCACCGTTTGCAGGAAGGCCCACATGGCCCTGATCTCCGTGTCGCTCATCTGGCCTACGGCCTTCCACGGCATCCGATCGCTGAGCATGGTGCCGTCCGGCTTTTTGCCCTCGCGGAGGGCGCGGAAGAAGTCGGCCTCGGTCCAGTTTCCGAGGCCCGTCTCCTTGTCCG
>DASSAV010000060.1:0-2740 GCA_035699265.1 Rhodothermales bacterium | reverse complement strand
GATTATGGCGGCGTTCCTGTATGAGACGGCTATGCGGGACGAGATGATGCCCCGCAAGAAGGTTGAGGGTTGAGAGTTGGCGAGTTGAGGGTTAGAATGTTGAAGGTTGTGGAGGGGGATCTGAGTACCGTAACACTGCATCGGCACTATGTATTCGTTTATGCGCGCATCGTTGAAGAAGTACAGGGCAGGGCTTTTTCTTGCTCTCATTCCCGTCCTTGCACTGGCCGTTGCGGCCCGCTCCGGCGACGGCCAGGACCGGGACTGGCCGGTCTATCTGGGCGACAAGGGGGCGACCCATTACTCCCCGTTGACCCAGATCGACAAGGAGAACGCCAAGAACCTGGAGGTCGCCTGGACCTACCATACGGGCGACCTCCCCGAGGGAAATACGTCCCAGATCCAGTGTAACCCCATCATCGTCGATGGGGTGCTCTACGGCACGACGCCGGCCCTGAAGCTCTTCGCGCTGGACGCGGCCACGGGCAAGGAAATCTGGCAGTTCGATCCTTTCGAGGTCAACGCCGCGACGGACATCGCCATCTCGCACGGCGTCAACCGGGGCGTCGTCTACTGGCGCAGCGGCGACGACGCCCGCATCCTGTACACGGCGGGGAGCTACATCCACGCCGTCGACGCCCGCACCGGGAAGCTCGTCAGGAGCTTCGGAAAGAACGGGGTGGTGGACATGCGGAAGAACCTCGGCTGGGAGGACATCGGCGGCCGGTTCGTCATCTCCAACACGCCGGGGGTCGTCTACAAGAACCTCCTGATTCTCGGGATGCGGCTCTCCGAGTCCCAGGATGCCGCCCCCGGTCCCATCCGGGCGTACGACATCCGCACCGGCAAGATGGTCTGGCGTTTCAACACCATCCCCCGCCCCGGCGAATACGGGTATCATACGTGGCCGAAGGAAGCCTATAAGACCGTCGGTGGCGCCAATGCGTGGACGGGCCTGACGCTCGACGAGGAGCGCGGCATCGTGTACGTCCCGACCGGTTCGGCGGCATTCGACTTCTACGGCGGCAACCGCAAAGGCATGGACCTGTTCGCCAACACGCTGCTGGCACTGGACGCGAACACGGGCCGCCGCATCTGGCACTTTCAGTTCGTCCACCACGACCTGTGGGACCGCGACCTCCCGGCCCCGCCCGCGCTGGTGACGGTAATGCACGAGGGCAAGAAGGTGGACGCTGTGGCGCAGATCACGAAGTCGGGCTGGGTCTTCCTGTTCGACCGGGAGACGGGGGAGCCGCTTTTCCCGATCCAGGAGCGGCCTGTGCCGGCGTCGGACGTGCCCGGCGAGGAGGCATGGCACACGCAGCCGCTTCCGACGAGTCCGCCCCCTTTCGCACGGCAGTGCTTCGACGAGGACATCATCACCAATCTGACACCGGAGGCCCACGCCTACATCCTGGAGCAGTCTAAGAAATACCGGACGGGGTGCCAGTTCGTGCCGCCCAGCCTGGAAGGCTCGATCATCCTGCCCGGCCTGGACGGTGGCGGCGAGTGGGGCGGCGCGGCAGTCGACCCTGACGGGATGCTCTACGTGAATGCCAACGAGATGGCCTGGATCCTCAAGCTCGTGCCTACAGAGGCCGCCTCGCTCGGAGAACACCTGTTCCTGGAGAACTGCTCCCGCTGCCACGGGTCCGATCGGAGCGGCGACGTCAGAGGCGGCATCCCGTCGCTGCTGAACCTGGGGGACCGCTACGAAGCGGCGGAGGTTTCCCAACTCCTTCAGACGGGGCGTCGGGGCATGCCTTCTTTCCAGCAGTTGTCGGAGGCCCAGCGCACCGCCATCGTCAACTTCCTCCTGGACATCCACCAGAAGGAGCCGATGAACACGGTGAAGGAGGCCGAGGGCGCGCACCCGATTCCGGACCTTCCCTACGCCTTCGCCGGGTACACTCGGTTCCTCGACCAGAACGGATACCCGGCCGTCAAGCCGCCCTGGGGCACGCTGACTGCGATCAATCTAAACGAGGGCAAGATTGCCTGGCAGGTGCCCTTCGGGGAGCTTCCGGAGCTGACAGCGAAGGGAATCCCCCAGACGGGTACGGAGAACTACGGCGGTCCGGTGGTCACGGCAGGCGGGCTCATCTTCATCGGCGCGACGAAGGACGAGAAGTTCCGCGTCTTCGACAAGGACACCGGGGAGGTGCTGTTCGAGGCGCAGCTTCCCGCCGGCGGCTACGCCACGCCCGCGACCTACATGATCGACGGCAAGCAGTACGTGGTCATCGCGTGCGGCGGCGGCAAGATGAATACCAAGTCCGGTGATGCCTACGTCGCCTTCGCCCTGCCTGGTTGAGGGTTGTTCTTGGTCTTTTGTTCTTTGTGCTTGGTGGCCGACTGCCGGGAGTAGGATGCGAATTGTAACGGATCTTACAGGTTTGCCGGTTGCGAGTTGAGGGCAGGCGGGTTGAAGGTGTCTTTTCTAGACAACCCATGACGCATCATTGCACACTTTGCACACTTTTGACCGGTTTTTCGGGGGGCGGGGACATCAATTGTAACGGATCTTACAGGTTAAGCGGTCTGGTTGCGCACTTTGCGCGCCCACTGCCGAGAGTTTAATACCAGTTCTCGGAAACAATTGTGCATAGTCGCCCAGGGATCGCCAGCGTCTGGGAAAGCAACACCCTCCGGCCCTGGCGGGCCACCTCCCTCGGAGGGAGGGAGGAGTTGAACGCGCTTCGCTCTTTCCAAACAGTCTCCCAGCTTTGCACAAGAGTTC
>DASSAV010000059.1:0-11931 GCA_035699265.1 Rhodothermales bacterium | reverse complement strand
CGAATTCAGGGCGGCGCTGGATGCGATCTTTAAGGACGACCTGGCGCAAGGCGCCTCGGTCAGCGCCGGCAACGTGCGAGGCGGTTCCGATGCCTACGCGGCAAGCAACGTGCTCGACGGCAGCCAGGGCACCTACTGGGCATCCGACGATGGCGTGCGGACCGGCAGCGTCGAGCTGAGCTTCGCCGTGCCGGTCACCTTCGACGTGATCCAACTCCAGGAGCCCATCGCGCTCGGCCAGCGCGTCTCCGCGTATCATGTCGATGCCTGGCGGGACGGAGCCTGGCGCACGGTCAGCCGGGGCACGACCATCGGCTACATGAAGCTGGATCGTACCGACCCCATCACCACCGAGCGGCTTCGCCTCATCATAGACGACGCCCGCGCCGAGCCTCTCATTTCCAAACTGGGCCTCTACCTGGACCCACGGGCAAAGTGACGTTCAGATAGGCGCCTGGTGCTATCCCTCCGACCCAGCACCACCCTCCAGAATTGTCACCCCGAGCTTGTCGAGGGATCCCATATACGAGCGAATTGCTGTGGTATGGGATCCTTCAACTCCGTTGCCAATGACATGAGATGCTTTAACACTACTCTGTCAAGTACCATAGAATTGGCTTTTGCGCGGCTTCCAGTGCGATCGTCTTCATCCATATGCGGGTAGGATTTGTGTGAAATGGCCGACTTGGGTTGTCGCGCTGAGCAATGTGGCAGAGTAGTGTTAACGAGTGATACCAAATCTGAATGAGCCGTTTCGTTTGGGGTGAGATTGTGTTCGGAATGTGCTTTCCCGGGGGATGTCCTTTCTTGCTCGCCCAAGAAGGGACCAAAGAAGGGCGATCGAATCGGAACGCGCTGAATCCCCTTCCCGGCGCACCCGTCGGACCGAGCGGCGCCCGGAGGGAGGCGACAGGACTGGCGTATGGTGGTGTTGCGCCACTCGCTCAACGCGCGGGGATTCATCCGGCGCGCGGATCCACGATTCGATGGAGAGGGTGGGTTTGTGGGGCGGTGGAGTGATGTCATGCATTGCGCGGGCCGGAAACTTGTTTTCCTGGGGGCTCAGAATGACAGGTCGGGGACTTTGGAATGGCACGACATACCCCTTGCGTATCTCTGAGATCGTACTCTGCGGGGGGCAAGCCATTGATTCTTATTGGATTGAGGTAAGCCGCAAATGATGTGAATGCGGCAGGGAATTTGTAGCTTTCACGAGCCGTTCCCGCTGCTCTCTCAGCACTTTTACTTGCCCGATACCGTGCCCGCATGCCCTTCCTCCTGACCATCCTCTGCGCCGTCCTGGGGCTCCTGGCCGTTGACCACGGACCGACCGGACTGGTCGTGGGCGGCCTGATCGGCTTTTTGCTGGACCGGAGCCTGGCCCGCCAGCGCACGCTTCAGAAGCAGGTCGACGCGCTGGCCGACAGCCTGCGAAACCTCCGGAGCGCAGCCGGGCAGTACGAAGCGGAATCGGCGCCTCCCGTTCAGGAACCCATACCGCAGGAGCAAGCCCCGTCGCCCAGCCCCATTCCTGTAGCGCCGGAGCGGCCTGCAACGCCGTCCCCCCGGCCTGACCGCGATCCCACCCCGGCCCGGCACCGAGGCCGGGTACCGGAACCCGCTCGCTCTGCGGTATCCGGGGTCTTCGCGAAGGGAAACACGGCGTTTGCCCGGGTTCAAGGGCATGTTCGGCAATTCCTGCTGGACGGCAATGCGTTCGTGCGCGTCGGGCTCCTCGTCCTTTTTCTGGGCCTCGCGTTCCTGGTCAAGTTCGCGGCCGACAACGATTACCTGCCAATAGAGGCTCGCCTGGCCGGGTCTGCGCTGGCTGGACTCCTCCTCTGCTGCGCCGGGTGGCGGCTCCGGGGCAAACGGGCCGAGTATGCGCTGGCCTTGCAGGGCGGCGGTGTCGCGGTGCTGTACCTGACCGTCTTCGTGGCTTACGGGGTCTACGCACTGATTCCGGGTGACTGGGCCTTCCGCCTGCTCATCGTCATCGCGACGGGGGGTACCTATCTTGCGCTCTCCCAGAACGCCCAGAGCCTCGCCGTCATCAGCATGCTCGGCGGCTTCGTGGCCCCGGTGCTGGTCTCGCGCGGCGGGGGCAGTCCCGTCGTGCTCTTCTCGTATTTCGTCGTCCTGAACGCCGCCATCTTCAGCATCGCGTTCTTCAAATCCTGGCGCGGACTCAACCTGGTCGGTTTCATCTGCACGTTTACGATTGCAGCCATGTGGGGCCGCCTGCACTACACACCCGCCCTCTATGCGACCATAGAGCCCTTCCTCGCTGTATTCTTCCTGTCCTACTTCGGCATCGCACTGCTCCAGGTACGCCACGCCGGGAAAGAGTGGGCCCGCGCCATCGACGGGTCGCTCATCTTCGGTCTGCCCGCCGTCGCCTTCCTGCTACAGGCGGGCCTCGTCCGCTCCTTCCCGTACGCCCTCGCGGCGAGCGCCGTCGCGCTGGGGTTCTTCTACGTGCTGGCGTCCGGACTCCTGCTGCGCAGCAGGGACGAGCGGTACCGCCTCCAGATCGAGTCCTTCGCCGGCATCGCTGTCACGTTCGCCATCCTGGCCGTTCCGTTCGCGTTCGATACGGTCTGGACAGGCGCCGCCTGGGCTTTGGAGGGGGCGGCCCTCTTCTGGCTGGGCGCCCGGCAGCGGCGCCTCCTGGGCCGCGTCACCGGGGTGGCCTTGCAGGTCGTCGCCGGGCTCGGATTCCTCGCCGAGATGCCGGGCAGCGGCGCGCCCGATCCGTTCCTGAACCGCTTCTACACGGCCTGCGTGATCCTCAGCTTCGCTGCGCTCTTCACCGCGAAGTGGGCGCGGGACCATAGCGCCGCCCTTCGTCCGGCAGAGCGCAGGGTCGAGCCTGCCTTTCTGGGTATTGGACTGGCCTGGTGGCTCCTCGGCGGGGTCGTCGAGACCCTCCGGGCGGCGGGCAGCGTCGATCCGCAGCCGTTCGTGGTCGCCTTCCTGTCGCTTACGGCGGGCGTTTGCGTCGCCGTGGGCCTGCGGCTGGCGTGGACCAACATGCGCCGGGCCTCCTTCTTTCTATTGCCCGCGCTATACCTGACGGCCCTCACGGCGTGGTTGTTCGGCGCATCCTGGATCGGATCGGCCCTCGCGCTGCTCGCCTGGATCCTCGCGCTCGGGGTCCACTACGCCACGCTTCGCTTCGCAGAAGATGATATCTCGGTGGGACTCCGGGGTGGGCTCCACGCCGGCGCGCCCTGGCTGCTGGCCGCCCTGTGCGTCCGTGATACCATCCACGTAGCGGCTCGCCTGGCCCCGGACGGTACGGTGTGGCCGGAACTGGTCCTGCTACTCGTGCCTATCCTGCTCGCCTTCGTCATAACGCAAGCGTGCCGGAGCGTGGACTGGCCCTTCCGCGAACACGGCCGCAGCTACCTGGGCCTCGGCCTCGCGCCGGTCGTGTGCGTGGCCTGGGGTTGGTCGCTCCAACTGAGCCTGCATAGCGCCGCCAATCCTGCCCCGCTTTCATACCTGCCGCTCCTCAATCCTCTGGATGTGGCCCTCGTGTCGGCTGCCGCCCTGGCTGCCATCTGGTACCGGGCGGTACGGCCGGTGGCGGACCCCGCCATCGCCGCTTTGATGCGCTGGGGAATGGCCCTTTCCGCCTTCGTATGGCTCACAGCCACGCTCGCCCGGACTGTACACTACTGGGCCGGCGTTGGCTTCGATGCCGCGAGCCTCTTCGGATCGGCGGTGTTCCAGACTGCGGCCACCATCACGTGGACGGTTCTCGCGGTCGGGGTCATGGTATTCGCCGCCCGCCGTCAGTCGCGCCAGGTCTGGTTCGCTGCGGCCTGCCTCCTCGGCGTCGTGGTCCTCAAGCTATTCGCGGTCGACCTCGCAGGTGTCGGCACCATCGCCCGCATCGTCTCCTTCATCGGAACCGGCCTGCTTCTGCTGCTCGTAGGCTACTTCGCCCCGATCCCGCCCCGGCGGCCCGAGCCCGAAGAAGCCCCGGCCCCCGCCTGAAATCCCGGCCGCTCTCAATACGCCCGGCCGAATACCACCCGGCCCGCCGACGGCTTTCCGCTCACCATGTCCACGCCTTCCTCCGCCTCCTGGTCCAGCGGGATGCAGCGGATCGTCGCCTTCGTCTCCTCCTTGATCAGTGCCTCCGTGGCCGCGGTGCCGTCCCACGGCGCCAGGACGAACCCGCCCTTCGTATCCAGCACCTCCTTGAAGTCGTCGTAAGTGTTCACTGTGTGCGTGTTGGCCTGTTGAAAGGCCAGCGCGCGGCCGAACATCTCCTGCTGGATCGTCTCCAACAGGCCCGTAATGCGCTCGGCCAGGGCCATCTGCGGGACCGTCTGCTTCTCCCGAGTGTCTCGCCGGGCCAGTTCCACCTGCCCGTTCTGCACGTCGCGCGGTCCGATAGCGATGCGCAGTGGGACGCCCTGCACCTCGTACTCGTTGAACTTCCAGCCGGGCCGTTGCGACTCGCGCGCGTCCAGCTTCACGCGGACGCTCTCGGCCCGCAGCTCCTTCTCGATCCGCTCCGCAGCCTCCAGCACCACGCCCTTCTCATCGTCCTTCCGGTAGATCGGCACGATTACGACCTGCGTGGGGGCGAGCCGGGGCGGCAGCACCAGCCCCTGGTCGTCCGAGTGTACCATCACCAGCGCCCCGATGAGGCGGGTCGACGCCCCCCAAGAGGTGGCCCATACGTATTCCAGTTCGTTGTTCCGGTTCTGGAACTGGCAGTTGAACGCCTTCGCGAAGTTCTGCCCGAGGAAGTGGCTCGTGCCTGCCTGGAGCGCCTTCCCGTCCTGCATCAGGGCCTCGATGCAGTAGGTGTCCACCGCACCCGCGAACCGCTCGCTCGGCGTCTTGATACCCTGGATCACCGGCACCGCCATAAAGTCCTGCACGAACGCCGTGTACACGCCGAGCATCCGGATCGTCTCCTCCAGCGCCTCCTGCTCGGTCGCGTGCGCCGTGTGGCCCTCCTGCCACAGGAACTCCATGGTGCGGAGGAAAAGCCGCGTGCGCATCTCCCAGCGGACCACGTTCGCCCACTGGTTGATCAGAATGGGCAGGTCGCGCCACGACTGGATCCACTTGCTGTACGTGTCCCAGATGATGGTTTCGCTGGTCGGGCGCACGATCAGGTTCTCCTCCAGTTTGGAGTCCGGATCAGGGATCAGCCGCCCGTCCTCGGTCACCGTCAGCCGGGAGTGCGTTACCACCGCGCATTCCTTGGCGAAGCCCTCGACGTGCGCGGCTTCCCGGGCCAGAAAAGACTCGGGTATAAACACAGGAAAATAGGCGTTTTCGTGCCCCGTCTCCTTGAACATGCGGTCGAGGACGGCTTGCATGTTTTCCCACAGGGCATATCCGTTCGGACGGATGATCATGCAGCCGCGCACGGGTGAGTAATCCGCCAGTTTGGCGCCTCGGACGACGTCCAGGTACCACTGTGAGTAGTCTTCGGCGCGCGGCGTGATAGCGTCGGCCATTGTATACAGAAATGCGGTTAATTCAGTACAGAATGAGGATACATGAGCCCCGGCTGCCCTCTGGCATGGATTGGTCCGGTATTTGTACTTCGCACAATCAGCCGGTTTTGTGTCGTTACCTCACGGCGTTCGGATGCGGCTAAGAGGTAGAAGCCGTACCGGGTGAGTGGATACCGGCGAAGCCGTTGAATATACCTGCTCCCCTGACGGATCTCCAAAAGAGATCCCGATGGAAACGGCGGAAGGACGTAACCTTTCGCACGCTTGCAAGTACGTAGCAGGGAACGGGTCGCTGTTATTCCGGCTTCTCATCTAAAACGTTGTGAGCCATGGATCCTAAAAGGTTAAACTCCACTCCTGCCAAGCGCCTTGCCTCAATGGCGGTCCTCGGAATCGCTTTTTTCAGCCTCTCCGGGTGTTACACGCAACTGGCTGTGGTAGACCGCTCCGGGTACGACTACGACCGGGAGCCGCGCTATTCCGACAGCTATGACCAGCGTGACGATTGCTATTACGACGATCGTTACTGCGACGACTATGCCGACGACTACGATTACCGGTATGACCGTCACCACTACCGGCGCTACTTCACGACCTTCAGCCTGGGATTCTACTACAATCCCGTATGGTGCGACTTCGGCTGCTACGATCCCTACTACTGGGATGCTTACTACTGGTGGCGGCCCTACAATTATGATCCGTTCTACTACTCGTGGTACCGTCCGTACTACCACCGGTACTATCCCAGCTACTATTACTCCTACTATCCCTACTACGGTGGCTACTGGTACGACTACCCCGGCACCATCCGCCGAAACAACGGTGCGCCACGCGGCAACACGATGGGCAGGCGCGGCCTGACCGACATCGGACGCGACGGCTCGGGACGGGGCTACGACCGCGGCGGCACGCGCCGCAGCGGCAGCGCCTGGGGCGGTACGACCAACGACGGCTTCGACCGCCGTACCAGTGGGCGGGGCGTTTCGCGCTCGGGCTCTTCGGGCGATGCCACTCGCGGGACCTCTACGGAGGGCGCGCGCAGGAGCACGGGCGATACCGGCACCACGCGCGACAACTACGGGCGCTCCGGTTCGTCAGGTAGTTCGGATCAGGGTACCGTAGGGCGCTCTTCCGGCCGCTCGTCGGGCAGCAGCTCCGAGGGCCGCGGCGCCAGCCGTGGCGACCGTACCAACGACGGGAGCACGAATCGTTCGTCCGGTGCCGTAGAGAGCCAGGGTTCCCGCGGTCGCACGTACGATTCCGGTCGCTCGTCCGGCTCCAGCCGCTCCTCCGACGACGGAAGTTCGTCGAGGTCCGGCAGATCGTACGATTCCGGCCGCTCCTCCGACGACGGATCTCGCTCTTCCTCGTCCGGCACCTACTCGCGCGGAAGCGAGAGCAGCGGCTCCAGGGCCCGCAGCAGCAGCGGTTCGTCCCGTAGGGAATACGCCGCGCCTCCTCCAAGCCGCAGCAGCAACAGCGGCTACTCGGGGCGGTCCTCCTCCTCCGGTCGTAGCAGCGGCTACTCCGGCCGCAGTTCGAGCGGCTCCAGCCGCAGTTCCGGCGGGTATTCCAGGGGATCCTCCAGCCGTAGTTCGGGCGGTTCCTCCAGTGGGAGTTCCGGCGGGAGTTCACGCGGTTCCACCGGCGGACGAAGCAGCGGACGCCGATGAGTTGAGCAGCATATCGATAGGGTTAGGGAATGTCTCGTGTTGTTCCCACTGAAAGGCCCGTGCGGCCCGCACGGGCCTTTCCTGTGCCCGCCTGCAACGCAGCAATCGTCATGTAAATCGCTTATTTACAATATGTAAGGATATGGTGTGGTGAGATCGTAGCGTGGTCCGTGCAGCGTACTCACGCCATCCCGAATATCTGAACACTCGAACACCTGAACACAGAGGTATAGATATGGCGACGACTTCTTCGGCCGCCACCCGGTACTTAGCCCTCGCGGCGGTTCTTACGAGCATCCTTAGCCTGCCGAACGGCGCGCAGGCGCAGACGGCCGCAGACGCCCTCCGCTTCTCCGACCGCGACCCGGCCACGAACGCGCGCATGATGGGCATGGCCGGCGCCGGCGGCTTCGCAGGTATCGCCGATTACACGGCGCTCCTGAACAACCCCGCCGGACTGGGATTTTTCGACCGCTCCATGGCAGCCGGCGCCCTACATACGCTCTCCGCGCTCGACCAGTCCACCGCCGAGGTCGCGGGCAACCGCGGCGGATCCGACAACAGCATCCGCCAGACTGGCCTGCAGAACCTGGCCTACGTCTATAAATTCCCCACTTCCCGAGGCTCCCTCGTCATCGGCGGTGCGTATAACCAGACGAACACGTTTGAAAGGGAGTTGATTTACTCCCTCCAGAATCCGAACAACTCCATCACGGATTTCTTTACACCTTATCCGGATGAGTTTCAGATTACGGCGGACCCCGGTTCCGACGGTATTCCGGGGACCAGTGACGACCAGTTTACGGTCGACTGGTTTCGGGACATCTCTCAGATCGCTTACGAAACGTTTGCGATCGACATCATCCCGAGCCTGTACTACGCCGGCGATCCTGTGCCCTTCCTGCCGGCAGTAACGGCCGGTACGGTGCAGCAGGACGAGCGTGTGACCGAGGGCGGACGCATGCATGAGATCAACCTGGGCGGTGCCTGGGAGGCCGCGCCCGGCCTGATGACCGGTCTCTCCGCGAACCTGGCGTTCGGCAAGTACAACTTCACGCGCCGTTTCCAGGAGGCCGACGTCAACGACGCGAACAACGGCCTGCCGGGCACGAACACTACAGACTTCGACCGCCTCGCGCTTACCTCGGGCTTCGCGTCCGACCTGGTCGGGTTCAACCTCCGGGGCGGTGTTTCGGGCCAGCTCGCGCGCGGCCTTCGCGCCGGTCTTTCGGTGGAGACCCCGACCTATTACCATGTCAACGAGGACTACAATACGTTCCTGGAGACCTTTTTCGACAACGGTGACCACTATACGTACGGCGACCTTTCCGACGACGTGGGCTCGGGCTCCTATGAGTACCGCATCTTGTCGCCGTGGCGCTTCGGCGCCGGTGCAGCTTTCACGACCTCCGATCTCACCGTAGCCCTGGATGCGGAGTTCATCGACTGGACCCAGATGCGGCTGCGACCTGCCGGTGACTATGGCGGCGTCGATCCATATGAGGCGGAGAACCTGAACATCCGCGACAACTACAACGCCGTCGTCAACACGCGCCTCGGGGCCGAATACTGGCTGGGCAAGGTCGCGCTACGCGCCGGGTTCGCCCGTCAGCCGGATGCCCGCAAGAACGGCGGAGTCGACCGTACGCGCAATTACCTCTCGGCCGGCCTGGGCTACCGCTTTGGCGAGCAGGCCGAGATCAACGTCGGCTGGATGCAGGAGCGTTTCGACGACCAGTGGCTGCCCTACGCGGGCGAGACCGTTGCCAATGGTCCCGAGCCCGCGGTTCAGGAAGAAGTAAGCCGCAACCGCTTCAGCGTAGGCTTCCGCTTCTTTTTCTGAGGGCGGAGGCGGCTTTCACCGGTCCGGGCGTTTCCCTGGGGAACAGAGCCCCTCGACTCATACCACTTCGGGAACCTGGGCCTGCTTCCCCCTGCCCAGCTCCGCCTTTACCTCCACGAGATCACTCCGGAGGGGGGCTACTGCCTCGACGACGGCACCCTGGAGGGTGTTCCTTAGCTCTCGTTCACTTACGGACAGCGACTCCCGGCGCTCCGCCTCCTCAAACGTTCGGTTCTTGCGCCGGTAGTACCGTGTTATCTCAACGGCGGCCATGCTGCCGGTGACGGCAAAGGCAACGACCGCCAATGCGGTGAGGATTGCCGCTATGCCCAGGTCTGGAATCAGAGGCTCGAGAAGATGTAGGAGTTCACGCCAGCTCATGGTATCACCTCCATTTGGAGTGGGCCCTGGATGCCCGGCGCCGGAAAGCCCGCCGGTGCATCACAAATATAAGCGGAATAATACGCCGGTCAACTGCTATGAGACCCAATGCCCCAGGCGAACGGCCGGCCACCCCACACCACTCGATCGCCCCAATACCTCCACACCTCCTGAACACCCAAACACCCAAACACAACTGATCACTGCCCACTGCTAACTGTTAACTGCAAACGTTGCCCTTCGCTCGTATTCCGCTCCCGAAGGGCGGAGCGTACTCTCATACAGATAGAAGGCGTCTACCTCGATAGGGCCGAAGTACAGGTCCGCGTGCCGGTCCAGGTAGGCCCGCACGGCCTCCGGCTGCGGATCCTTGAGCCGTGCCAGCGTCACGTGCGGCCGGTATGGCCGTTCTTCCGGCTCCACGCCAACCCCCGCCAGCGCCGCCACCACGTCGTGCTGGAGCCGCATGAGCTTCTCGTTCGGCAGTACGGGCGCGACGAGCACGCGCGCCCGGCGCGCGGAAGGGAAGGCGTCCACCCCGCTGATTTCGAGGGACAGGCGGCTCCCCCGTACCGTCCCGAGCGCCTCCCGTACCGAATCCATCTGTGCGTCGTTGGCATATCCGATGAAGACCAGCGTGAGGTGGTGTTGCGTGCCGCCCACCCAGCGCACCTTCAGATCGGGGTCGCGGAGCGCCGCAAGATGCTCCGTAATCTGCTCCGGAAGGTCGAGCGCCACGAATAACCGATGCTTCTGCGCCATGCTGAAAGCCTGATTGGTAGAAGACAAAGGAAAAGTCCCTCCCTGACGACCCTATCCCGATTCGGGCTATCGAGAAGGGTCGAACGAGACAGCGACCGCCCTATCAAACAGCACCGCCTCATCCAAAACGACTGTTAACTGCTCACTGCTCACTGTAAATTGTACCGCCGCTCCACAGAAACCGAAACAGCTCCATACCGCCGTGGCCTGGGATATTCGCAATACGTATTTCTACCTGGTTTGCTTCGCCACCCTGATGATGGTCGTCATCGGAGCCGCACAGGTGGTGGACAGCGCCCTGGATCTCGCCATCCCCCGCGCATCCTACGCACCGACTGTGTCGGAGTTGGAGATGCGGTACAACGCGCCCCGCGGTCCGAACGACCCGCCCCGCCCCTCGCACGCGGATCTCGAACGCATGGCACGGGAGGAGGCGGAGCGCAGTGAGCGGCAGCAGCGCCGTGATGCGCTTCGGAGGCTGCTCGGGAACGTGGCCCTCGTCGTCATCGCCGCACCCGTCTACCTCTACCACTGGCGCCAGGTCAGGCGCTCGTGAGGCCGCAAAGGGGGCACTCCGCTCGACCCTGCTGCATTGTGTATCTGGGTCCAAATCCGTAGGTTGGCACACCACGGGCGCACCGCCCGTCTGCAACGAAGACACCGAACCGATGGACCAGGAAACACCTCCCTCTATTATGCTGGTTGAGGACAACGAAATGATCCGCACCCTCATCGTAGACGTGATCGAGGGCGGCTATCACATAGAGACCTTCGCCGATGCGGAGTCGGCCCTCGCCCGGGCGGCAGAACGGCCTTTCGATCTGGTGCTGATGGACATCAGCCTGCCCACGATGAGCGGGATGGACGCCATTGGGGAGCTTCGCAAGCTTCCGGCCTACGCGAGTACGCCGATCGTAGCCATGACCGGCCATACCTCCCCGGAACAGCGCAACGAGTATCTCAACGCCGGTTTCGACGACCACCTCGGCAAGCCCTTCATGCCCGACGAACTCATCGACCTCATCGCCCGCCTGGCCCCTTCCAGCTCCTGACCCGGAATGGTGAATCGACGTGCCCGCGTATCCAGGAGTCCATGAGGAAGGCACTGGATTCGTACCGCCGTAGTCGCCTACCTTCGTACTTTCCAGGTCAAAACGCATGTGACCGCCCCATACGTCCGCGCCCCACGTCCATCCCATAGCCCTCAACCCTCGGAAACTATGAAGCGGCGGTCGGCCGTCGGCGGTCGTCTTGAACACCTGAACACTCGAACACTTGAACACACCCGTTAACTGCTAATTGCTCTCATGCCCAACAAGCAAACACTCGGCGTCGGATTTATCGGGAGCGGTTTCATCGCCCGGTTTCACCTCTTGTCCTGGCAGGCTGTCCGTGATGCGGACGTGCTCGGCGTCTACAGCCCCAACCGGGAGCACGCCGAGGGCGCCGCAGGCTACGCCCGCTCGCTCCATCTCGGCGACACCCGAGCTTACAGTTCCATAACCGACATGGTCGCCGATCCCGCCATCGACTGCATCTGGATCACCGGTCCGAATCATAAGCGTATCGAGAACATGGAGGAGATCGTCCATGCTCTCAAGTCGGGCAAGGGCGAGCTCGTCGGGATCGCGTGTGAGAAGCCCCTGGCCCGCAATGCCAGCGAGGCGCAGCGCATGGTCGAGCTCGTCCAGGAGGCCGGCGTGCTGCATGCCTACCTGGAAGACCAGCTCTTCACGCCCGGACTCGAACGTGGCCGCCAGATCGTCTGGGCGCGCGGCGC
>DASSAV010000058.1:0-3583 GCA_035699265.1 Rhodothermales bacterium | reverse complement strand
AGCAACCATAGCCTGTCTCGTCACTTTCCTGCTCGTTATCAAGATGAGCCTGGATTACAAGACGACGAAGCTCCAGGCGAAGAACGGCCCCGATAACAGCCTGGGAAAGGACGAGTTGAGGCTGCTGATTCAGGAGGCCGTCGAGCAGGGGACGGCCCCGTTGCACCGCCGCATTACTGAACTCGAAGGCCGTGCTGTAGGTGAAAGCCTGATCGGGATTCAGTCCGGCGAGCCCTCCAGGCAGCTCAACCCGGCGAATGGCGCCGAGCCCAATCCGAACCTGCAAGCCTGACCTACACCGTAGCAGACCATGCCTCCCTACTTCGTACCCATCATTATCGTTGCCATCGTGATGTCGTCCGTGACGGTGATCAGCATTGCGGGGATGATTACCAGGACGATTCGCAGCCGGTCCAAGGCGCGCCAGATCGGCGGGGGCGACAGCTTGACGAAGAGCGAGCTTCGGGCTCTGCTGACGGATGTCGTATCCGAGGCTACTGATCCCCTCTATGCGAAGGTCAGTGCTATGGAGCGGCGGCTCGAACAGATGCGTCCGGAGCTTCCGCCCGCAGAGGCTTTGGAGCCGCTCCAGCTAGAGGGTCGTGAACCGGAGCGTTAGCCGACGCCGTGCTCGGGTTATGAAAAGGGGCGCCTCCCGTCGTGGGGGCGCCCCTTTTGCGCTTTGAAGCGGCCTGCGGGTTTACGCGGTGGCTGCTACGGCGGCCGGGGTCTTTACGGCCTGTCCGTTCTTGCTCGCTTTAAGGCTCGCCTGTGCTGCCGCGAGGCGGGCGATGGGCACGCGGAAAGGGGAGCAGGAGACGTAGTCCATTCCCACCTGGTAGCAGAAGCCGACGGATGAGGGTTCGCCGCCATGCTCGCCGCAGATGCCGACCTTCAGGTTCGGCCTGGTCGAGCGTCCACGTTCCGTACCCATCCGCACGAGCTGGCCGACGCCCACCTGATCCAGCACCTGGAACGGGTCGTCCGGCAGGATCTTGTGCTCGACGTAGTAGGGGAGGAACTTGCCCGCATCGTCGCGGCTATAGCCGAAGGTCATTTGCGTGAGGTCGTTCGTGCCAAAGGAGAAGAACTCGGCTTCCTGGGCGATCTTGTCCGCCATGAGGGCAGCGCGCGGCACCTCGATCATCGTGCCGACGAGGTAGTCCACCTTTGCGCCTTTCTCCTGGAAGACCTTCTCGGCCGTTGCCTGGATGAGGCGTTTCTGATTCATGAACTCGTCGAGTGTGCCGACGAGCGGCACCATGATCTCTGGGTGGACGCTTACGCCCTGCTGCTTGAGTTCGACGGCGGCCTCGATGATGGCGCGGGCCTGCATCTCGGTGATCTCAGGGAACGTGATGCCGAGGCGGCAGCCGCGATGGCCGAGCATCGGGTTGAACTCGTGCAGGGCTTCCACCTTTGCCTTTACCTGCTCGACGGAGACGCCGAGGTTGGCCGCCATTTCCTTTTGCCCGGCCTCGTCGTGCGGGAGGAACTCGTGGAGGGGCGGGTCGAGGAGCCGGATGGTGACGGGCAGGCCGTCCATTGCCTTGAAGAGGCCCAGGAAGTCTTGTTTCTGGTAGGGCAGGAGCTCCGCCAGCGCCTTCCGCCGTTCGCCGGCGTCGTTGGCGAGGATCATCTTGCGGACGCTGATGATGCGGTCGCCCTCGAAGAACATGTGCTCGGTGCGGCAGAGGCCGATGCCTTCCGCGCCGAACTCGCGGGCTTTCTGCGCATCCTGCGGCGTATCCGCGTTGGTGCGGACTTTCATCTGGCGGAACTCATCCACCCATTCCATGAACGTGGCAAAGTCGCCGCTGAGGGTGGGGGGGACGAGCTTCTGCTGGCCGAGTATGATTTCGCCGGTGGTGCCGTTGATAGAAATCCAGTCGCCTTCCTTGACGGACTTTCCGCCCGCGGTGAAGGACTGCGTGCCGTAGTTGATCACCACGCCGCCTGCACCTGCAACGCACGGCTTGCCCCATCCGCGCGCGACGACGGCGGCGTGGGAGGTCATGCCGCCGCGCGAGGTCAGGATGCCCTGTGCGGCGTCCATGCCGCCGACGTCCTCCGGGCTCGTCTCGATGCGGACGAGGATCACGCGCTTGCCGTTCTCCTTCGCCTCTTCGGCATCTTCCGCCGTGAAGACGACCTGGCCCACGGCGGCGCCGGGGGAGGCCGGGAGGCCCGTGCCGATCACCTGGTCGGTATAGGCTGTTTCATCCTCGAAGTGAGGGTGGAGGAGCTGATCGAGGTGGCCGGGTTCGACGAGGTCGGCGACGGCGGTGCGCTTGTCTACCAGGCCCTCGTTCACGGCGTCGACCGCGATCTTGACGGCGGCAGCGCCAGTGCGCTTGCCGTTCCGGGTCTGCAGGATGAAGAGCCGTTGCTCCTGCACCGTGAACTCGATGTCCTGCATGTTCTTGAAGTACGTTTCCAGGCGCTCGGTCGTCTCTTTGAGCTCTTTGTAGGCCTGCGGGAAGTCGTTCCCCATCTGGTCGATGTCTTCCGGTGTCCGGATGCCCGCGACTACATCCTCGCCCTGTGCGTTCACGAGGAACTCGCCGTAGAGCTTGTTCTCGCCGGTGGAGGGGTTTCGGGTGAAGCAGACGCCCGTGCCGCTGTTCTCCCCCATGTTGCCGAAGACCATCGCCTGCACGTTGACGGCCGTGCCGAGCAGTCCAGTAATGCGGTTGATGCGGCGGTACTTGATGGCCCGCTCGCTCTGCCAGGAGCCAAAGACCGCGTTGATGGCGAGGTGAAGCTGCTCGAAGGGGTCCTCGGGGAAGCTGCTGCCGATGTGCTTCTGGTAAATCGCCTTATAACGCTCGACCAGGGTCTTCAGGTCTTCCGTCGAGAGATCCGTGTCGTTCTTGACGCCGCGCTCTTCCTTGAGGGCGTGGATGGCCTCCTCGAAGGAATCGTGGCTGACGCCCATGACGACGTCGCCGAACATGTCGATGAAGCGGCGGTAGGCGTCGTACGCGAAGCGCTCGTTGCCGGTCTTCCGGGCCAGGCCCTCGACGACGGCGTCGGTTACGCCGAGGTTGAGGACGGTGTCCATCATGCCGGGCATGGAGACGGCGGCGCCGGAGCGGACGGAGACGAGGAGCGGGTTGGCCGCATCACCGAACTTCGCGCCCATGGCCTGCTCGACCTTACGGATGCCTTCGCGCACCTCTTGCTCCAGGCCGGAGGGCCACTGGTTGCCGTGCTCGTTGTAGTGCTTACAGGTCTCCGTGGTGATGGTGAACCCGGCGGGGACGGGGAGCCCGATGGAGCTCATTTCGGCCAGGTTGGCGCCTTTGCCACCCAGGAGGGCCTTCATTTCCTTGCCGCCCTCGGCGGATCCGCCGCCGAAGAAGTATACGTACTTGTCCGATTGTGCTGCCATGTCTAAGTCGTTTCGCTGTGCGTGAACGCGATGATTCCGGAAGGGTACGGGGCATCCATCAGGGATGGGGTACCACCGAACCTCTCAAAATAAGGAGGGCGGCTTCAGCAGGGAACGAACATGTGGTGAAAGGCGGCGGGTAGGTGGATAAGATATCGTGAAAACACGCTTGTGGTCAGTTGTCAGTTG
>DASSAV010000057.1:0-6123 GCA_035699265.1 Rhodothermales bacterium | reverse complement strand
GAACATACGGCGCGCTGCGGGTGGGGCTGGCGGGCCGGCAAACGCTCATCACCCTCAAGCTATTCGCGTCGGCTGACCGTGGACCCACCAGCGTCCACTACCAGGATCTCGTTCGCCTTCAGCCGAACGATGAGGAGTTGGAACAGAGTGCGATTTGGGTACGCACGCAGGACGCATCCGAAGACTTCGTGGTCTTCATAGACCAGGTAATCGAACATGTCCGTAGAGATCGTACATAAAACGGCCGAAGTAGCAACCTCAGCTGCCGTGGATGCCTGCTGGCGGCAGTGGCGCGTCCTCGGCTTCCCAGCATCTGTTACGCCGGACCATGAGCCGACGTCTATTATCGACCCTGAGGCGCTCGTCCTACTGTCCGCCCAGGTAGCCCCGCATGAGCGCCGGCTTGAGGACGCACTAGCATGGTGGGCCGGAACGGGTTCGACCCTACTGAGCGCACAGAGGACCTCTTCTCTCCTACGAGCTTTTCCACCGACAACGCGCGAAGCGTTTGGCTCATTCACCCGTGCAGCCTACGATGCTGGAGACCGGCGCTGGAAGCGGTATGTCGGAGATGGAAGCCTAGCCGAAGGCCGGCGCTCAAAAGGACCGGATGCCCCTGCCCTCTCCCCTCCCCCGGCGCTCATGCTTCGTCTTCGGGCCGGCTTCGGAGTCGGCGTGAAGACGGATCTCCTGACCTATCTCCTGGGGCGCGGTTCGCACGCCGCCACCATCAAAGACGCAAGCGTGGCGACGTGGTATACGTCTCCGGCCCTGCGAACGGCG
The DNA here is from genome assembly GCA_035699265.1 of Rhodothermales bacterium. Lineage (GTDB taxonomy): Bacteria > Bacteroidota > Rhodothermia > Rhodothermales > DASSAV01 > DASSAV01. The sequence goes on along the minus strand of DASSAV010000057.1, from coordinate 5,340 downwards.
GCAGCGGAGATGGCCCTTGCGATATTCGTTCGGCCTATCGGAGATCGCCCCGTCCACTACGTCACTGATTCGGCTCAATGGGCGGTGCTTTTTGATGATGCCGCTGCTGCTACTGCTGCGGTGAAGCATACCAATGGGGCAGTGCCGGTATGGCACGACTGGTCTCATCTTTTCGCCTTCCTCGCGCACGTCACGGCTTGGGGGGATCACGCCGGTGGTAGTACGCCGTATGTGCTCAGCTCGCGCGCGCGTGACCTCGTGCTGCCCCGATTACCCGTATTCGCCGCAAACCGGATCGACGTACCTGATCCCAAAAACTTCAAGGGCGAAGCCTACCTCGAAGGATTGAATGCGACAGTAAAGTCGGTCGCGAACTGGCTGACGGTTCATCTATAGACATCTTAGTACGAACCCAAACGCCCCGATGCGAGCCTGGGCGGCATGGCATCGGGGCGTTTTGCGGGGAGCCAACGACCGGACTTGAACCGGTGACCTGCTCATTACGAGTGAGCTGCTCTACCAACTGAGCTACGTTGGCGTAGTTTAGTAAAATACGAACGCTGCTACCCGTCAGCAAGCTTCAGGATCCGGACGCGGCTGCCGCGCTCCTGCTCGCGTTCTGTCCTCATGGGTTCTTCACCGGTCCGTTTTTCCGGCTCGCATCGGCGGGATTCGTGGATCCTGCCGCGCGTATGAACGTCTCGTCTGGTACACTCAACACAACCAACGGAACGTACATGGAGGACAAGATCACCCAATTGAGGGGGCTGCTGGCGCGCGTGAGCGACCTGAGCGCGGCGGCGAATATTCTGGAATGGGACCAGGAGACGTACATGCCGCCCGGTGCGGCGGAGGCGCGCGCAGAGCAGATCGCCACGCTTCGCAGGCTGGCGCACGAGTTCATGACGGCGGACGAGGTCGGCGTGCTGCTGGAAGATGCGGGCGCGCAGTTGGATGGCGCGGACCCGCTCACGACCGGGGCGAGCCTGGTCCGTGTGGCGCGGCGGGACTACGACAAGGCAACGAAGGTACCGGCGAGCCTGGTCGCCGAGATGGCGGCGGCCATTGCGCGGGGCAAGCAGGCGTGGAAGCAGGCACGCGAAGCGAACACGTTCGAGACGTTTGCGCCGCACCTGGAGAAGCTGGTCGATCTAAACATCCGGAAGGCGGAGGCCCTCGGGTACGAGGACCGGATCTACGACGCGCTGCTCGACCAGTACGAGCCGGACATGAAGACGGCGGAGGTGGAGCGGGTGTTCAAGAACCTCCGGGCGGAACTGGTGCCCATCGTCCAGGCCCTCGCGGCACAACCCGCGCCGGACGACAACTTCCTGCACCGGCACTTCGACCGGCAGAAGCAGTGGGACTTCACGCTGGCAGTCATCCGCGACCTCGGGTATAGTTTCGAGCACGGGCGGCAGGACGTCTCGGCGCACCCGTTCACCACCACGTTCGCGATCACGGACGTAAGGTTGACGACCCGGCTGCACGAACACTTCTTCCCTACCGGCCTCTTCGGGAGCATGCACGAGGCCGGGCACGGGATGTACGAGCAGGGCATCGACTCGGACCTGGCCCGGACGCCGCTGGCCGAGGGTACGTCGCTCGGCATGCACGAGTCGCAGTCGCGCATGTGGGAGAACCAGGTAGGCCGGAGCCGCGCGTTCTGGCAGCACTACTACCCCCGGCTGCAACAGGTCTTCCCGGACGCGCTCGGCGGCGTTTCACCGGACGCCTTCTACCGGGCGCTCAACAAGGTGGAGCCGTCGCTGATCCGGGTGGAGGCGGACGAGGTGACGTACAATCTCCACATCATGCTGCGCTTCGAGCTGGAAAATGCGATGGTGGACGGGCGCGTGGCGATTCGGGACCTGCCCGAGTTGTGGAACAGCAAGATGGAGGAATACCTGGGCCTGCGGCCGGACTCCGACGCAAACGGGGTGTTGCAGGACATCCACTGGTCGCTGGGCACGCTGGGGTACTTCCCAACGTATTCGCTGGGCAACCTGATGTCCGCCCAGCTTTTCGACCAGGCGTGCAGAGACCTACCCGACCTGGAGGATCAGATCACAGGCGGGACCTTTGCGGGTCTGCTGGGCTGGCTTCGCGAGCACGTCCATTGCTGGGGGCGAAAGCTGACGGCTACGGAAATCCTGGAGCGAACGACTGGAGAGGGTCTACAGGCGCGGAGCTGGCTGGCCTACATCCGGGGAAAGTACGGGGAGGTATATCCGGGGGCTTTGTAGGGAAGACTCGTTCTTGGTTCTTTGTTCTTGGGTCTTCGTTTTTCGGGATGGTAATTCTGGAGGGTAGTGCTGTCGTATGGGATGTCTCGACTTCTCTCGACATGACAGGAGTGAAGCGCGGGTACTGAATTGGAGGGGCGGTGATACGCTATGCGTGTTGGACCAGCGGCACAGATCGCACTGAAGCGGAGATGTATCCGGGCCATTGCGAGAGCAAGTGGGGTCAATTGGAAAATCGAGAGTTGCCGGGGATCCCCTGTAGGACCGCTCGGTAACTACAGTAAGCATACCGGGGTCGGCGATGCGGTTTCAGGCCTGCCCCCTGTTCTTTATCCATAACCTTTCTGTGAGGTGCCGTATGCAGACAACACGTTTCGACGTTGCGTATCATAGTGAAACGCCGGAATTCACAGATCAACTGAAGGATAAAGTCGAGAAATGCCTCGGCAAGCTGGCGCACGGAGCCAAAGACATCAAGGGGGCGTCCGTGGCGATATGCGGAGACGGGGGCGACTCGGACCCGAGTCTTTACCGCGTGCGCATTACGCTGCAGCAACGAGCCGGGCAGGCCATGGTAGTTGAGAAAGGAGGAAATGTCGCGACCACGCTCAACAGGGCACTGAATACCCTGGAACGTCAGGTCCGTGAGAAACGGGAGAAACGGCGGTCCATCCAACGCAGGCAGGGCAACACGTACAAGGCGTGATGCAGGGGGCGGGTACTGGTACCCGCCCCCTTTTTGGGTTCGGGTTGTTATGTGTTCGAGTGTTCGAGTGTTCAAGAGAGATGCTGAAACGACCCGATTGGATGCGGGGCAGGGTTCTGCATGACCATTTGGGGGTTGGCACTGGTTTGTGGGATGTCTCGGCTTCGCTCGACATGACAGGTGGTCGGGGCGGTGCTCAGGCTGAGGGGCGGTGCCGGAGCTGAGGGGTGGTGCCGGGGCGCGACGGTATTTTCCAATTTCGGTCGCCCGGGGGCGCCGTATATTGCCCCGGCACTTCCTGACCGGCCCGGCTACCCGTTGAACAGCTTCGATCGGTACTTCAAGATCACGGAACGCGGATCGACGGTGGGCACCGAGATCCGCTCGGGCGTCGCGACGTTCCTGACGATGGCGTATATCCTGTTCGTCAATCCCCAGGTGCTGGCGAAGGCGGGCATGCCCGCCGCCGACGTGGCTTCGGCGACCGCCATCGCGTCTGCGATCGCCACGCTCGTGATGGGATTGTACGCGAACTACCCGTTCGCGCTGGCTCCGGGCATGGGGCTCAATGCGTTCTTTACGTACAGCGTCGTGCTCGGAATGGGCGTGTCTTACCGGGTAGCGCTTGCCGCGGTGTTCGTGGAGGGGATCCTCTTCCTGATGCTGGCCTTCGGCGGCATCCGCACGGCCGTCATCAACGCGATTCCACCCTCCCTGAAAGTAGCCGTGATGTGCGGGATCGGCCTGTTTCTCGCGATCATCGGCTTCGAGAATGCCGGCATCATCGTGGGCAGCCCGGATACGCTCGTGCAACTGGGCGACCTGAGCGACCCGCGCCTCATACTCAGCCTCGCTGGTCTCGTATTGATCGGGATTCTCATCTCGCGCGGCGTGCTCGGCGGGGTACTGATCGGGATCGGCGCCGTGACTGCCGTGGCATGGATGACCGGGGCGGCCCCGCCGCCGGAGGGCATTCTGTCCTTCCCCAGGCTGCCTCAACAGACGATCCTCGCGTTCGATCTGCCGGACCTCCTCTCGCTCCAGATGGTCACGGTCGTGCTCGCCTTTCTTTTCGTGGACTTCTTCGACACGGCGGGGACGCTGGTGGGCGTGGGCCGGCTCGGAGGGTTTCTGAACGAGCGCGGCGAACTTCCGGGGGCGGGACGGGCTTTCACAGCGGATGCCTTGGGTACGGTTGCGGGCGCCGTGCTGGGCACGAGCACCGTTACGACCTTCATAGAATCGGCTACCGGCATCGAGGAAGGAGGGCGTACGGGGCTTACCGCCGCCGTCGTGGCGGTTTTGTTCATCCTCGCCATGTTTTTCACGCCCGTCTTTGCAGCGATTCCGGCTGCGGCTACGGCTCCCGCGTTGATCGCGGTGGGGGCATTGATGATGCAGGGGGCGACGGACATCAACTGGAAACGATTCGACGAGGCACTCCCCGCCTTTCTCACGATTGCCGCGATGCCCTTCACCTATTCCATCGCTAACGGCATCGTCATCGGGATCGTGACGTACGTGCTCATCAAATTATTGAGCGGACGGGCCCGGGAGACCAACCCGATCCTGCTCGTGCTGGCGGTGCTGCTCCTGGTTTATTACGGGGTGGTTCGTCCGGGTTGAGGCCGTTCCGACCTCCTGTGAGAGCAAGAAACCCCGGTGATCCGGCGGGGTTGAAGGGGGCTGTGGCACGCTTGATCGCGCGCTGCGGTGTGGTTATCTTGGCGACATGCGCTTGTAGCTCAGTTGGATAGAGCGTTGGATTCCGGTTCCAAAGGCCGGGGGTTCGAATCCCTCCAAGCGCACACCTTTTGATTCCCATGAACGCCCGTTTCCATCCGTGGAGCGGGCGTTATTTTTGAGATCTGCGCCCGGGCGAATGGTGATTGCGCACTGCCCGCTTGCCGGTCGTAACACGACGCTGCCGCTCACTTCACCGTCCGGCAGTTCGTAACATCTGACGGCGTGAGACGCAACCGGTCCGATTCTTCCCCCGTGTAAACGCACGAAGGCGCACCTGTCGAAGGTTGCGCCTCATCTCCTCAACGATGTGTGGCATCGCTTTGTGGACGGAAAAGCCCGGTTCTGTGGGGGAGCCGGGCTTTTCGCTTTCCAACACCGTCGCGGTTCTTGGCGGGCAAGGCAATAGCTGCAGCGGCCTGGCCGAGCAAGCGGAGAAAGGGTTGTATTATTCACGTTCCGGGCTTGGCCGGCTCGGCTGAGATCGCGTATTTACGGATCCAATCGATCTGACGTGTGGGTGTTCGTCCCGGCAGGTGGTTCCGGCACTGGCGCGCACCGGCGTACGTTGTAGTTTCCGTCCGCAGTCCATGTCGTCTCCCGCCTCGGGCCGTGCCCCCTCTCCCCTCCCCGGCATTCGTACAC
>DASSAV010000056.1:0-8365 GCA_035699265.1 Rhodothermales bacterium | reverse complement strand
GAATCCCCGCGCGTTTAGCGAGTGGCGCATCACCGACAAGCAGCCCGGTCCACCACCGTCCCTGGCGCGCCGCTCGGTACGATCCGGGCGTAGGGTGGGGGATTCGCGCGTTCCGATTCGAAAAGCCTTCTTTGGTACTTTCTTGGGCCACAAGAAAGTACGTACCCGAATTCCTTGGGCGAGCAAGAAAGGACATCCCCGCAGGAAAGCACACCCCCAAGAAAGGACATCCCCGAACCACGAAACACCCGCTCCCAAAAAAGTCAACCCCTCTGAGTAGGTTATTTTTATAACCTTGCGCCCCCACCCCCTCCATCCCTACGTTCCCCGTCCACATACCATGCACATGCAACAGGAGAGGAACCCCATGGAAGCGCAGCACACCACCACCCCCGAAGACCAGCAAACCCTCTGGGACCACAAGCGCAAGGAGAGCATGGACCTCATCCTCGGCAACCTCGCCGAAGGCAACTCCCGCGCCCGCTCGTGCGACTACTCCCAGGTCTCCCGACAGACCTTCTACGACTGGCTCAAGCAGGACAAAGACTTCGCCTGGCGCGTCGAGCTGGCCGAACTCGAAGCCGCCTCCCACGCCGAAGCCGTCCTCTTCCGCTGCGCCATGAAAGCCGAGGAGGACCCCCGCTTCCAGCGCTCACTCCAGCTCTACCTCGACCGGCAGGACAAACGCCGCGAGCGTCTGCTGGCCGCCCAGGAGGAGCGGCGCCGCCAGGAGCAGCAAGCCGAAGAGGCGAAAGCCGAAGAGCAGCGCCGGAGGGAAGAGAAGGCCCGCCGTGCACGCGAGCGGGAGCAGCGCCGCGAAGAAGCCGTCCGTGCGCGCGACCGGGAATTCCGGCGGAAGCACCCCGAACTGGGAGATCCGGACGCCGAGCCGACCGAAGAAGAGTTGGACGTGTGGCGCCGGTGGTTCGAGCACGAAGAAGCCCGCCAGAAACAATACCGCAGGATGGTCCGCCTGAACCGCCAGTCCCAACAGCGCTGACGCCCCCGCCGCCAATCCCCCGCCGACACCACCCGTCGACACCACACCTCACCTCTGCCTCCGCCGCCTCACCTCTGGCGCAACACCCCGGCATGCCCCTACGTCACTGCAAGCAAGTGCTATCAACACCCGAACACCCCTGCTCACCGTCAGCAAACCCCAACCAACGACCGTCACCCACCGCCATCAACCGACAACTGACCACTGACCACCAACAACTGACCACCCACAACGAACAAACCTGTAAGATCCGTTACAATTCCCCCTGCACGTCAGAACACAACAGCAACGGTCCACTGACAACCAACGTGCAGCCTGCGCAATCACCCCCGAGCGAAATCCAAGTCCGAAGAATCAGGGACAGCCCACGAGCCTGTGTCGGTTGTGCGAGTGGCAACTGGAGCACTTCACCTTCGGCCTTACCATCCATGCGTTCATGCCGTTCGCATCACCGGTGGGGTGCTTCAGAACACCGCCATGCGTTCCGCATCGCCCTGCGGCGGGAGCTGTAACTGGTAGCGGTTCCACCCGTGTGATCCTCATGGATGCGCCCCGGAGGGCTTCTCTATTCATCTGAATCGAAACCAGGTAGCGGAGGATCACCATGAAACGTCTCCTGTTGCTTTCACTCACACTCCTGATCACCCTTCCCGCGTTCTCGCAGTCACCCAAATATCCGTACGGATCGGACGGGTGGTGGCGGAACGTGAGCAACCAGACCATTACCATCCTCAGTTCGCCGGTGCCGAGCGTCCGCACCCAGGCGCTTAAGAATTGCATCTATTACGTCACGTACCATCCGGACCGCATCACGCTGGAAAAGGCCGTCAAGCCGATCATCAAGCTGCACCAGCGTGATTCGGATCCGTACGTCCGGAAGCTGGCCGTCGCGGCCCTGGAGGCCATCGGGGATATGTCCGCAAAGCGCTACCTCGCGATGGCGGTGTCGCCCGATGAGGCGAGGGCCTCGCACCAGCTCATCGTAGAAGTGCTCGATGAGTTCGCCGAGAGGAGCAGCGGCCCGACGTTATAGTCCGGCCGGGGATGTGGGTAGGGATTACACCGCCTCGACGGTTTCGTGCGCCCCGGTGACCTTCAGGCGGATGTCCTTCCCCTCCCACTGCTGACCCTCCTTCCAGTAGAACGTGAACACTACGTGCCGGCCCTTTTCCAGGTCGTCGGTGGGGAGGTCGGCCACGTGCAGCCCCATATCTGTGTCGCGGGTGTCGGTGTCCTGGTGCGTTTGCCAGTCGTCGGTGCTCCACCGGACCGTCGCGGCGCCGCGAACTTCGAGCCGCAGGCGTTTTCCTTCCGGCACGTCCTGCCGCTGGTTGAGGAAACGCCAGACCACGAAGGGGCAGGAGGGGGGTGAATCGAGGTAACGCTCGGCGGCGGCGGGCGGGAGGTCGTACACCTGCCCGTCCGCCAGCGAGCGTGCCAGCTTGAGGTATTCGGCGTGCGCCCAGACGAGTGGCATGGCCGAGCCGGTCGGTCTTCCGAAGAAGAGTCCGTGTTCGGGAATGTCGTCCGTGTCCCATACCTGCTCGGAGATCAGGCCGCCCTCGTTGGCGAAGCGCTCCATGCTCTTGAGCATCTCAATGGCCTTCTCGGGCCGCCCGGCAGCGAGTTCGTAATGGCCCCGCTCTCCCGTGAGCAGGGGCCACGCCCGGCCGACGCCCTGGCCGTCCCCGACGTAGGGCCCTCCGTCCGGGTGCTCGCCGTATCGGTCCCCATTGTACCGGTGCCAGACGGGACCGTAAGGGGTATCCACTTTCAGGACCACGTCGAGGGCCTTGAGGGTATTCAGGATGCGGGGGTCGTCAGGCCGCCGCAGGCCGAAGCGCACGAGCAGAAGGGCGTCCGGGCTTATCACGTGCCGCCACCACCCGTCCAGGTCGGGGCGCAGGAAGTCCCAAGAGGGCTCGGTCCGTTGGACGACGGCCTTGATGGCGGCAGGGTTGGCGGCCGAAACACGGACGTAATAGCCCTCGATGCCGAGCTTGTTGGCCAGGTCGGTGCCGGTGACGTACGTCCAGCGCTCGATGCTCTCATTCCACCAGTCCGCCGTTTCGCGAAGGTATTGCGCCGTGTCCGGCTCGCCGAAGTGGTCGGCCATCTCGGCGGCCGTGACGAGGGCGGCGATCTCTACGGCGAGGGTCGACGTGCTGAAGCCTGCGATCTCTTCCCACCGGTCCTGTGGGGTGGCCGGGCCGTTCTGGACGATGAAAGATGTGGCAGCCCGCACCACGGGCCAGTAGTGCCGCAGAGAGGCTTCGTCGAGGGCGCCGTCCCGGTGGGCCAGGTCCACGAGCAGAATGGGCAGGGCGGCCTCGTCCATCTGGATGCCTTTCCAGTACGGCACCCCATTCAGCCACATGTTCTGGGGCCAGTGGCCGTCGCCCTCCTGCGTGGTGCTGAGGTAGCCCAGGGCGCGGCAGGCATCATCCTGGGCGCCGACAGCCAGCAGGGCGCCCGCCGCCTGGATCTGGTCGCGTGGCCACACGAGGTGATACCCGCCGAGGTCGCTCCGTCCGGTCGCAAACCCCCATGGAATCGTGAGGCTGGCGATGATGCCGCCGGGGAAGTGGGCGGCCTCGTGCATGCGCACCACGGAAGCGCTCGTGCGGCAAAATCCTTCCGAGGCGGCATCCAGACGGGTGGGAAGGTTCAGCTTGGACTGCCAGCTTTTCCACTCATTCACGAAGACGCTTCGGGCCCGGGTAGCCTCGTCCTGCAGGCCGTTCCGGGCGGCGAAGCCGGCCTCGTCCTCATTGCCGCCGAAGCCCAGCGACAGAATGAAATCGCCGTCGCACGCGGAGAGGTCGATCTCGCCGGTGAGGGCGACGTTCCCCTCCTCTGCCCGTGGGTACGTCCACTCCATATGGCCGTGCTTGCGCAGATCCTGCCATCCGTCGGAGGCGCCCACGTAGCCGACGGACCGCTTCATCCAGGGCGCCGAGCATGCCAGCGCCAGGTAATTGGCGCCCCGGCTTGCGAAGAGCATGGGCGTGTCTTTGTATTCGTCGATCCAGGCCGTGTTGCCGTCGCCGTGGTTTTCGAGGTGGGGCGACAGGAGCACGTATAGATGATAGTCTTCCAGCGATCCCTGGAGGGGGATGAACTTCGTGTACTGGAGCAGGGCGTCGGTGCGCGGATCGGTAAAGATCTCTTTCTCAATCCGGTACCGGCCACCCTTGCACGTATTCTTGAGCTTGTAAAGCGGAATGCCTGCCCCGGTCGTCTCCACCTCGTAGTCGGAATCCTCCTTTTCCTCTGAAAAGAAGCCGTCTCCGGCGGTAACGATGAAGCCGAAGTCTTTGGTGCAGGCCTGGTCGAGGCGGGGGAAGTAGATCTCGTTCAGGATGCCCTGGCCAATGGTGAAGTGGATCTGGCATTCCGCGCCCAGGGAAGTTCCTACACCCTGTTTGGCCGCCGAGGTCCAGACCGGCGGGGCGCCGGGCGCACCGGGTGCATTCTGCTTGGCTCCGGCGGCCTGCTCTCCGTCTTTACGGGATGACTTGCGGCCCGGTTGAGTACTGGATGTCGGCATGAGACGACGGCGAATAGGTTCGTCAGGGATGGCGGTCACTCGCAGAATACATCCGCCGCACCGCGCAAACTGTCACGTCTAAGCGATTTTGTGCCCCTCCGCGTACCCCTGCCGTGCAGCGACTGGATGCTATTTCGGTGCGCCTGAACATTGGTACCGCTTCCACGCATTTCGGAGTGAAACTCTGCGCTCATCTTTCCGTCAGGAGGGACGTGTATGCCGCAGGGATGACACACTGGGCGGCCCATCTTTCTCGCGGCTGCTTAACGTTTTCTTAACGGCGCGAGTGAATCTTTGGTCAGCAAGGTGACGTACGGGTCAAATCATGACCGGCCGGTCACTTTTAGTTTAGGATAATCCCGGTGCTGTTCGTCCCAGTGCGTCGGCACGAAGATGGCTGACTTGCCGGGCAGCTTTTCGCCGCATCACCCACCCCGAGTTCGTTCACCCGAATGGATTTGTATCTCTTTTTGAAAGTCGTCGCCATGGGAATCGTGGAGGGTGCGACGGAGTTCATCCCGGTCTCTTCCACAGGACACCTGATCATCGTGGGCGACTGGCTCGGCTACACGGGGGAGCAGGCCAAGGTGTTCGAGGTGTTCATTCAGCTCGGCGCCATCCTCGCCATCGTCTGGTTGTACCGGCAGAAGCTATGGGACGTGGTGGTGACGTGGACGCGCGACAGGTCCAGCCGCCGCTTTCTCGTCAACCTCTTCATCGCGTTCCTGCCGGCCGCCATCGTCGGTCTCCTCACGCACGACCTCATCACGAAGTACCTCTTCAATCCGATCACCGTTGCGGCAGCTTTGGTGGTGGGGGGCATCGCCATCCTCATCATCGAAGCAGCGGTCAAACGGACCTCGATAGACGGTGTCGATGAGGTTCCGTATGGGACGGCGCTCGGGATCGGGCTCGCGCAGGTGCTGGCCCTCTTTCCAGGTGTCTCTCGGTCTGGGGCCACCATCATGGGGGCCTACTCCCTCGGGCTCACCCGCAAGGCTGCCACGGAGTTCTCCTTCTTCCTGGCGATCCCGGTCATGTTCGCCGCAACGCTCTTCGATCTCGTCAAGAGTCGGGACGTGCTGTCGGCAGGGGACGTGCCGGCGTTCGCTATCGGTTTTGTAGTCGCTTTCATCTCGGCTCTCGTCGTGGTGAAGGCGTTCGTTTCCTTCGTCTCACACAACAGCTTCACCCCATTTGCCTGGTACCGGATTGTGTTCGGACTGGCGCTCTTCCTGTTCTATACGCTCTAGCTGAAATACTTCGTTACGCAAGGCTGGCAGAGAAATTCGGTAGATCAAGGCGCCCGACGAGGTGCGAATGAGGCGTACGCCAGTACGTCGCAGTGAGCGCCGAGGAAGGGCAACGCAGAGATACCGGATTTATCAACAGCCTTCTAGAACTGAGAACACCCTATGTACATCTCAGACTTTGCAATCAAGCGGCCCATGGTGACGGTAGTCGTCATGGTAGCCCTGATAATCTTCGGCTTCTTTGCGCTGCAGAAGCTGCTGGTGGATGAGTATCCCGATGTGCAGCAGCCGGTACTCCTCATCGGCATTCCCTATCCGGGGGCATCGCCCTCGGGCGTGGAGCGCGAGGTGCTGGATCCCGTCGAGGAGGCCATTAGCGGCATCAGTGGCGTGGACAAGGTGTTCGGAACGGCCGCCGACAGCTACGCCCAGATCACGGTGCTCTTCCTGTTCGGGAAGGATATGAACGTGGCGTCTCAGGAGATCCGCGATAAGATCTCCGCCATCCGTGCGGACCTCCCGCCTGAGATGAAGGAGCCCATCATCGACCACCTGGACCCGTCGGACCTCCCGATTGTCTCCATTACCGTTACGTCCAATACGTTGTCGCCCGTCACCCTCACGCGGCTGGCCGACAAGCAGATCGGGCGCGCACTGCGCGCCATCCCGGGCGTCGCCCGGGTGACGCTTTCCGGCGACACCGAACGTGAACTGACCGTAGAGGTGAAGCCGGACGCCATGGCTTCGACCGGCATCAGCGTTGCGGACGTGGTTGCGGCGCTCGAGGCGCAGAACCTGGCGGTGCCGGTGGGCCGCCTGAACGGGACCACGCAGGAACAGACGATCCGCCTGGAGGGGCGCCTGAAGGACCCCCGCGCATTCGAGGACATCGTCATCGGCACGGGCGTAGGCGGGCGTCCTGTCCGCCTGGGTGAAGTGGCGACGGTCACGGACGGGTCGGAAGAACAGCGTTCGCTGGCCCTGTTCAACGAGAAGGGGGCCATCGGCATCGACGTCGTCAAGATGCGCAGCGCCAGCACGACGAAGGTCAGCGACGAGATCCACGCTACCCTGGAGCAACTCGAGACGTCGTTGCCTCAGGACGTGGACGTGCGGGTGATTCGGGACGCCGGCGAGCGTGTATCCGCATCGGTGTGGAACGTTCAGGAGGCGCTCATGGAAGGCGCTCTGCTGACGGTCCTGGTGGTGTTCCTCTTCCTGAACTCGTGGCGGTCTACCGTGATCACCGGCCTGGCACTGCCGGTATCCGTCATCGCGTCATTCATCGCCGTGTGGGCGGTGGGCTTCACACTCAATGTCATGTCGCTGCTCGGCCTCTCACTGGCCATCGGCATCCTGATCGACGACGCCATCGTGGTGCGGGAAAACATCGTGCGACACGTTCACATGGGAAAATCGCACATGCGGGCGGCCCACGAGGGCACGTCCGAGATCGGAATGGCCGTCGCGGCGACGACGTTCTCGATCATCGCTGTATTCGTGCCGGTGGCCTTCATGCCGGGCGTGGCCGGGCAGTGGTTCAAGCCGTTTGCACTGACCATCGCCTGCTCGGTGCTCGTCTCGCTCTTCGTCTCGTTCTCGCTGGATCCGATGCTGTCGGCGTACTGGCCGGATCCGCACGTGGAGGAGAAGGACAAGGGCTTCATCACCCGGCTGCTCGACCGGTTCAATGACCGGTTCAACCAGTTGGCAGGGCTGTATCGGCGCGTGATCGGATGGTCGCTCGATCACCCCGCGATCGTGAACGTGTGGGTGTTTGCGAGCTTCCTGTCAGCCCTCGCGCTTGCCTCCACGGGCTTCGTCGCGGCGCTCCTGATCTTCGCAGTGGCAGGGATCACCACCTTCTTCCTCAGGCTGCTTCCGTCGCGGTGGTACGCCACCGTGCCGGTCATCCTGGTCGGCGTCATCGCGATGGGCGTCATGCTGGGCGCGGCCCCGAAGTCGAAGAGCGTAGGATCCTCGTTCTTCGGTACGGACGACCGTTCGGAGGTCAACCTCACGTTCCTGACCCCACCGGGCTCCAGCCTGAGCTATACGCGGGGAAAGCTCGACGACGTGCTGGACATCATACGCTCACATCCGGAAGTACGCTATACCTATGCCACCATCGGGAATGCGACCGGCGGTGTGGATGAGGGGGCCATCTACGTTCGGCTCGTGAAACCCGGCGAGCGGGAAATGGGAGCCGACGAATTTGCGCAGCAACTGCGCGGGGAGCTGGAACAGGTAAAGGGCCTCACGCCTTCGCTGTCAACGTCTGGCTTCGGCGGCCAGAAGCAGATTCAGATCCAGTTGAGAGGAGATGATCTGGCTGCCCTCCAGCGCGGCGCTGACATGGTTCTGGCTGAAGTCCAGCAAGTCGAAGGTGCGGTGGACGTGGACCTCGATACGCGCGGCCAGCGGCCGGAGTGGAAGATCGACATCGACCGCGATCATGCGGCGGCGAAAGGCATCACGGCGGGCCAGATCGCCCTGGCGCTCCGTCCGGCGTTCGCTGGTTTGGACGTAGGCGACTGGGTTGACCCGGATGGGGAAACACGC
>DASSAV010000055.1:0-49822 GCA_035699265.1 Rhodothermales bacterium | reverse complement strand
CCGCGTGCAGGTCGTTCGTCGCCGCCGTCCACCCGCCGAGCGCCGGAAGCGCCCCCGGAATCGTACCGATGATCGTGTTGTACTTCGTCGTGCGCTTCAGCGGCGTGTATACCCACAGGTACAGCACCACCGTCAATGCCGCCAGCGTGCCCGTCATCGGGTTCGTCAGCGGGCAGAGCAGCGCCACGCCCGCCGTCGCCAACACGTACCCGAACGTGCGCGCGTGCTTTGGCGAAACGCGCCCCGCCGGAAGAGGGCGGCCCGCCGTCCTCCGCATCAGGCCGTCCAGGTCGCGTTCAATGTAGTGGTTGAGCGCCCCCACCCCGCCCGCCGTCAGCACCGTGCCCGTCAGCGTAATCGCCAGGAGCGTCCAGTCTATCGTCTCCGCCCCGAGGAGGAAACCCGCCAGGGCCGAGATGGCGACCAGGAACGAAATCTCCGGCTTCGTCAGCTCCAGGTAGTCCCGGAACGTCTGCCGCCACGCAACGGGTTCAGTTCCGGACACGACCGCGCCGGAAGTACGGGAAGAACTCGGATGTAGATCAATTGACAAAACGTTCAGCGACTACAGGAATAGTGGAAGCAAAACAAGCTCCCCTCCTCTTATGGGCATTGATTTATTGAATCGGCTCCGAAAGAGAAGCTCCCCTCCTGGACAGGAGGGGCCGGAGGTGATGGGCCCAAAAGCTCATTTCAGCACTGATTTACCGGATTCGGCATTACCCATTACTCGTTCCCCCCGCCGCCAGCAGCGATTCGGCCGCCAGCACGGGTTCCGACGGAAGCGCGTCGCCGCCCACCGGTGTCGGACGCCGCAGCGCCAGCAGCGTGAGCGCTACCGTCGATGCCAGCAGCGCCGCCCCGATCAGCACATGGCTCGAATTGACGATCACCTGTAAATTGCTCGGGACGATCATGCCGCGTTCGTCCAGCAGCAGCAGGTAGGCCGTCCAGCCGAGGGCGAATTGAAGCGTCAGGATCGAGAGCTGGACCCGGTTGGCGCGAAGCAGCAGCCGCTGCCCCCTAAAGTTACGGTGTATGAAATAGCCCGTCGCCAGCAGCAGCGTCGTCACCGTAACCGCCCCCGTGATGTGGACCCCTGCGAGCACCGGACTGATCCCGGCTCCCGGATGGCGCAGCAGCACGCCGAGCATGATCTGGACGTACACCGCCAGGGTCGAAATCACCGTCAGCCCCCGCAAGGTGCCCGCCTTATCGGTGTCCGGGGCGATGTCGCGCGCCTGGAGCCACCCCGGCGAGGTGAACAGCGCCAGCGCCACTAAGAGTGAAAAGAAGACCTGGGCGACACAGGCATGGACCATCGCCAGGTCGACCGACACCAGCACCACGCGCAGGCCCCCCAGCACACCCTGCAGGATCACCAGCACCAGCGCGCCGACCGCCAGCCATTTCATCCACTTTCGCTCATCCTTGAGCACGGTCCACCCTGCCAGCGTCATCGTAAAAAGGCCGATGAGCATGCCCATCAGCCGGTGCCCGTGCTCGGCCAGGACAGGCACGATCGTCCACCACTCGGGCCAGGGGTTCAGCGGGTCGTAGGAGTTGAAGGAGGAAGGCCAGTCGGGCACGGCCAGGCCTGCGTTAATGCTGGTTACGAAGGCCCCCCAGGAGACCAGGACGGCGGCGGTCACGACCGCCAGGATGGAAAAACGATGGCGCCAGCGGACCTCGTTCGTCACAGGATACGATTTCATGCCGCGCGGGATGTACTGCCTTAAACCGGACTGAGTGGCCGGTCAAACAAGAGAAGGCCGGCCCTGTAAGATAAAGGATGCTCAACCCCCGTACCTTCCCGTTCTGCAAGCGTTCCGTTAAAACCCCTTGAAGGATTGCGTAAGTTATGAAACACATGGACTTGCACGGCCTCTCACGCGCTCTGCCAAACCGTCCTCCGCCCGTGTCGTGTCGAGCCCCCAGGGGAAACAGGTTTTCCGTCCGTGCGATCAATGACTCTGATCCGCAATGCGCCCCTATGTGTCATCCCTGATCCCCGCTGGGACTCACCGACGCCGCCCTGCTCGAAGACTACGCTCCAGGTTAGGCACGGCTGAGGCGGGATGAGGGATCTGGTCAAGGTGGATCCGTCAGGTGGATGCTGAGCCTCGCGTTCTAGACAGATCCCTCACCCCAGCAATTCTCTGAGGCCGCAGGCGCACACGTGGAAGCTGCGCCATTGGGCACGATCAATCCGGGTTCGGGATGACGGGTGGGAACGGGTGTGCTCCATCTTCGACCCCGAACACTCCCCGAAACACCTCATGTCATTAGTAGCGAAGCGAAGGATCTCTCTTCGTGTAGGGCCGAAGCAGGAGAGATTATTTCATCAGTCGCTTCGCTCGTGTTTTCACTGCGTTGCTAATGACATGAGATGCTGAAACGAGTGATACCAAACCGAATGAGCCGTTTCGTTTGGGGGTGTGGTTGTGTTCGGGGTGTGCTTTCCTGGGGGATGTCCTTTCTTGCTCGCCCAAGAAAGGACCAAAGAAGGGAGATCGAATCAAAACGCTCGAATCCCCTTCCCGCCGCACACATCGACCGAGCGGCGCGTAGGAGATGGTGGTGATCCGGGACTCCTTCGGCGGTGCGCCACTCGCTCAACCGCGCGGGGATTCCATCCGGCGCGCGGGCCACGATTCGATGGGGAATGCGGTTTTGTGGGCTGCGGTGTGGTGTCATGATCGCACGGACGGGAAGCTTGTTTTACTGGGGGCTCAGAATGACATCCTTCAGTCCCTTTGTGAACGTGCTTAACACTTGAACACCTGAACACCCGAATCCTACCGCATCTCCCATCGCACCTGGTTGCTCTCTGTGATGCCGTAGTTGTCGGCGAACCCGGCCGGGACCTCCACGACGTACAGCGCCGGGTCGATGGACGAGACTTCGTCCGAAGAATAGGGCCGCGTGTACCGGGCCACGTTCACAATCACCGAGTCGGTGTTCACGAAGAACATGTCCAGCGGGAGGGGGGTGTTCGCCATCCAGAAGGTTTGCACCTCGGGACGGTCGAAGATGAACAGCATCCCGCTCTTCGCAGGCAGGCTCTTCCGCTGCATCAGGCCGCGCTCCCGTGCCGAGTCCGTCTGCGCGATCTCGACGTCGATGGTGACGATCTCCTGCTCCCCGCGCAGGAACGTGAGCGTGCCGTCGTTTCGGAAGGGGATGTGCACGGCCTCGGTGTCGGTGGGGGAGCCCGGCGCGTCGGCACGGGTCCGGTTGGACTCACAGCCCGCAATGAGAATGGCAGTGAACAGGATGCTGGCTGAGAGCAAGAACGAAAAGCGATTCATGGACACAGACGAAAGGAATCGGGATGCGAAACGGCAAAATACGAAAAAGGCTATATCGGCCCGGAGCAGCGCGGTTCCCTAACTCAATCCGCCAGCAGCTCTCCCGTGAGTGCGTCGCAGAGCAGCATGCCCGCGTCGGTGAGCCGGACGGCCCCATTGCGGATGGGGTGGATGTAGCCCTCGCCTTCCATCCAGGCCAACTCGTCCGTCCTCTCCACCAGGAGATCCACCCCGTACCGATGCTCCATGACGTCGAGGTCGAGTCCGTCCGTCGTGCGCAGCCGGAGCATGACGTACTCGTCGGCGAGCGTGTCCAGGCCGATCGTCTCCCGCGCATCCAGCGGAAGCTGCCGGGTATTCAAGAGGGCCTCGTACTGCCGCAGGTTGCGGACGTTCGACCACCGCTCGGCCGCCGATCCGGTCCGCCACCAGAACGAGTGCGCCGACGGACCGAATCCCAGGTAGTTCTTATGCTGCCAGTACGTCTGGTTGTGCCGCGACCGGAAGCCGGGCTTCGCAAAGCTGGAGACCTCGTAGTGTTCGTAGCCGCGGCCTTCGAGGTAGTCCATCGTAAAGCGGTACTGGTCGGCCAGGACGTCGTCCTCCGGCGGGACGACCAGGCCGCTTTCCACCTGCTTGTACAGCGGCGTGCGTTCTTCGACCGTGAGGCTGTACGTCGAGAGATGCGGTACGCCCAGCCCTACCATCTTCTCCAGATTGGCCGCCCAGTATTCCTCCGGCTGTTCGGGTAGTCCGAAAATGAGGTCCGCCGTGATGTTCTCGAACCCCGCCTCGCGTGCGAGCGGGACGATGGCCTCGGCCTGCTCCGCCGTGTGGCTGCGGTTCATGAACGCGAGGTCGGACGCGAAAAACGACTGGATGCCGATGCTGAGCCGGTCGATGCCGAGCGCGCGGAGCCCCGCCAGATAGTCCGGGTCGACGTCCTCCGGGTTCAATTCGAGCGTCGTCTCGACGAGCCCTGACGTATCGAAGTGGGCGTGGATCGTTTGGAGAATCCGCTGGATTTCATCCTCGTGGAGCAGGGAGGGGGTCCCGCCGCCGAAGTAGATCGTCTCGACCGGTTCCTTCTTGCCGTGGCTGAGCCCGTAGTGCTCGATTTCCAGGCAGAGCGCCTGCACGAAGCTCGTATGCGACTTCTGCGTCGTCACGAAGTAGAAGTCGCAGTACACGCACCGCTGCGAGCAGAAAGGTATGTGGACGTACAATCCCGCCATTCAGTCTTCGTATGCTCTAATGGCCATTTGCTTGATGATCGGTTCGAGAAGAGAAGCTCCCCTCCTTCGCAAGGAGGGGATATAGGGGTGGTTGGATACACGATGCAGGCAAGCTCAACGACTCAGTTAGCCCGAACCTCTCAAGGAACCACCCCCGGCCCCTCCTTAGAAAGGAGGGGAGCTTTCTCCTCACGTAAAACAGTCACGCAAACCTTTCTAACATTTACCTTTACCGCTCGCTTCGCTTGCAGAACGGCGACGGCGTCATTAACATGGCAGCCGTCCCCATCGCCCGCCCTGCAGCCTTCCATGCTCGATCTCAACAGTCTCCGAGAGCAATTCGACGGATTCGACTCCTATCAGAAGGAGCAGTGGGAGGCTACGCGCTACAGGCTACAGCACGCCTTACAGGCCCTTTCCGATAGCGACCCCGATTGGGAGAACCTGCGCGACCGGATCGCGGGGCGCAAGCTGCCGTGGCTCGTCGCCGGGTTGCGCGCGGCGCCCGCGGGGCGGCATGCCTGCGGTCCGAGGCCGACCCCCGTCACCGTCGTCGCATCCGACGGCTCCCAGATTTACCCCGATCGACACTTCGAACCGACCTGCTACCTGTTGAACGTCAGCCGGGTCGCTTTTCACTACGGCACCGTTGAACGCCCGCTGATGGAATCGGTGCCGTTCTTCAAGTACCGGAAGAACGACCTGGAAAGCTACCTGGATGCGTTCGAGACGGCGACGGCGCAGGTCATCTCCGCCGTGCGGGATCAACTTGAGCTCGCGGAGCTGCTGAAAACGGCCATTCGTGCCCGAGCCGGCGACCGGCCCCTCGTCGCCATATCCGACGGAACGCTGATCCGGTGGATGGTAAGCGGGTTGGGCGACAAGCGGCTGGAAAAGCAACTCATCGCCGAATACGTTCAGGTGCTGGCGCAGTTCGAGGCCGAGGCGATCCCGCTGTGCTCCTACATCAGCATGCCCCGGAACACCGAGGTCGTCAACCTGCTGCGCTTTAGCCTGGGCGAGTGCGACGGGGGACTCGTGGACGCCCGGGATTCGCTGGCGGGCCTTACGGACAGGCAGCTTTTCGAGGCGACCCTGAGTCCTGGTGAGCGCTCTGCCTGCTTCGAGGCCGAATCGCACGTGCTGTCCGATTACGGGCCGAACCGGATCTGCTACTTCTACCTGCACGTAGGCGACGAGGTCGGGCGCGTGGAGATCCCGCAGTGGATTGCCGAACGGGAGGAGGTGCTCGGCCTGATACATACCATCGTATTAAACGAGTGCGAAAAGGGGAGCGGGTATCCGATGATTCTGTCCGAGGCCCACGAACAGGCCGTCGTTCGTGCCCAGGAACGCGAGGTTTTCTACCAGCTCGTCGAACGCGAGATGAACCTGGCCGGTCTCCCTGCCCTGGGCTCGCGTAAGCAGTTCTCCAAGCGGCGTCCCGCCGTGTGAGGAGCTTGGGACGACCGCGGACGACCGCTGGAAAGGAGTCGGGGAATATACGAGAGTAGGAGGGTACGAGTGGGGGTGTGATGATGGGCAGGTTTGCACAAGTTTTCAAGAGATCTGGTATTACGGCATAGAAGCATGGAAAATATGTTTGCTTCGGAAGGGCAATCCGCATCGGCGGCCCTGCAAAACGGGGCAACGGGGACCCACTCAGGCCGCATCGCCGAGGTCATTGCCTCCAGCACCGGCGCCTTCATGGCCGAGGTGTACCGAGGCGCGGAAGCCCCGGTGTTCGGCTCGTGGGTGCGTGTGAAGCATGAGAACGGCACTGAGGTTTTCGGCCTCGTGAGCCGGGTGGAGGTCGGCTCCGTCGATCCGCACCGGCGGGCCGTCGCGATGGGGCGTACCCCGGAGGAACTGCGGCGGGAGATGCCCCACGTCCTGGAGTTGATCCGGGTCACGCTTAGCGTCCAAGCCGTAGCGTATCGGGACACCGCCGGGCAGGTCAGGCAGACGCTCCCGCCATCGCCCCCGGCCTTGCACAGCTTCGTCGAGGCATGTACGCCGGAGGAGGTCTGCACCCTCGGCGCCCCGTACGATTTCCTCCGCACCCTCGCCCACAACACCGACCCTTCCGTTCCTGTGGACGATCTGCTGGTCGCCGTTCTCCGGCAGATCTACGACGCCAATGCCCGCAACCGCGAAGGAGAACAGGCGCTGGTAGAAGCGGGCCGCGTGCTCAGCCGCCTCCTGAACGACGACCACGAACGGCTCCACTCCATCCTTCGCCGCGTGGCCTGAAGGAGCGCTCCGTACCCTGGATTGGGGCAAGACCGGGTAGGGGCCGCATTGTTGGGGAGTGACACCATGTGCGTGGACGGGAACTTGTCGGAAGCTGCTTGCGGTCCTATGTTTATGTGGAGTGCAACTGCTGCCCGTTCAAATGGCTGTCAACGCATTGATTCTGGTAAGTGCCGCCGCCCTCCTTCCCGTGCTGGTGTTGGTATTCGTTGTTCTACCGCGCCGGGTCTTCCGGGCGGCTGCCGGAAACGTACGCCGGCTGGACGGCGCGTTTAGCCATCGCCGGTTCCGCAGAGAAGTCAAACACCTGGCGTCTCTCACCTGGGCGTTGCTGGTTCTCGATATGCTCGTCATGGGCACGGTAGCGTGCGGCCTTATCGCTGTGGATGCGTACGTCGTGCCGCTGCCGATGGTCTCAAAGATCATGAGTCAGTTCGACCTCGATCCCGTCCAGTGGGAATACAACATCGAGCACGGGCGCTATGGCGACATCGGTGCGCAATACGAAGCCTGGAGCAGGAGCCGTGGCTTTTCGGCGACGACCGCGCGCTTCTGGCAAGAGTTCCTGTGGCTTCAGTGGGGCGCGATCGTCATCATTGGATTAGCCCTCGGGTATTATGGGCTCAGGTTTCTCGTCCGATGGTACAAGACCGCTGTGCTAGGGTATGCTGACGGGGTCTTCTATCGACGCACGGAATACCAGATCAGGGATGCCAAGTCACTGGCGAAGGCGCACGCCAGGCGCCGGAGGGCTTCTCAAAGCCATGCGGGAACTCGTCACGTGGAGACCGGCAGGAATCTCCGACCCGACTAGGGGCGCCGTCCGGACCGGCCGTCTACGCAATCCCCATTACATTTTGGCGCACGGCGCATCTAGAATCTGCGCTTGGAGCGTCAAAAAGCCAATCCAATAGTCTTGCCACGCGCGCGCTGAACTGTAAAGGCACTTCTGGCGGCTATCCGGTACCCTTTCACACTGCGCGTTCTTTGAATCTCAGCGCCCGCCATCTCAGGTGAAAGCAAGCGTCCGTCGCGGCCGGTGCCTCAACGTCGATGGTAGCCACTCCCTGATGCAGGGAGCAGGGAAAGTGCAAGAAAGGAAGCTGCCACGTAGATCAGCCTGTCGGTTGCCTTGGCGTTGCCATTGTCCATTAGTTGTAAAGCCCTCACTCTGAGTGACGAACGTATATGTCCGCAGTCTTATATAGCAGGTACACAATCATCATCTATTTGGGAATGGCGCCCGGGAATTAACGGCAACCTACGCTTGCTCCAGTGACGTGCTCATCCCCTTGTGTCTATGTAGTGGGGTTACGTTCCAGGTCCAAAGACCTCGTAGTCCGGTAACATTGCTCACCGAAGAACGGGTCTGAAAGTATGACTTCGGAAAACTATGCTGGGCGAACAGCAGAGTTTAGGGAACTGGTAAACGGCAAGCCGGCGGATAAAGGCCTGCAGCCGCTGTCGGCTACACGCATTGGCGTCGTGCACGACTGGCTTCCGGTTTACGGGGGGGCTGAGCATGTATTGGGCGAAATACTAGCCGCGTGCCCGGATGCCGACCTCTATAGTCTCATCGATTTTCTGTCACCCGACCAACGGGCATTTCTGCGGGACAAGCCTGTACAAACCTCTTTTATACAGCGCTTGCCGTTCGCGCATAAGAATTATCGCTATTACCTGCCTTTCGCGCCCTACGCCATTGAACAGTTCGACCTGAGCGACTACGACGTTGTCATTTCGTCCAGCTACGTCGTAGCGAAAGGTGTGCTCACCACTGCCGAGCAGTTGCACATCAGCTACGTCCACAGCCCGGTCCGGTATGCGTGGGACCTGCATTTCCAGTACGTGCGCGACGGAAAGCTCGAGCATGGCGCGAAGGGGCACCTGGCGCGGGCCGTCCTGCACTATTTGCGCCTCTTCGATGCAGTTAGCGCGAATCGAGTAGACGTATTCGTCGCCAATTCCCGCCACGTAGCCCGGCGAATCTGGAAGACCTACCGGCGCCGGGCCGAGGTCATCTACCCGCCGGTGGACACCGATGCCTTCACGCTCTGCCTCGAGAAGGAGAACTACTACGTGACGATGTCGCGGCTCGTGCCTTACAAGCGGGTGGACCTGATCGTAGAGGCGTTCGCCGGAATGCCTGACAAGGAGCTCATCGTAATTGGCGACGGGCCTGATTTCAAGTCCATTGCGGCAAAAGCCACGCCCAACGTTACGATACTCGGGTATCAGCCTTTTGAAGCCGCAAAACATTATCTGCGTAGAGCGAAGGCTTTTGTTTTTGCCGCAGAGGAAGACTTTGGAATCGTTCCTCTTGAGGCACAGGCCTGTGGCACACCCGTGATCGCGTATGGAAAGGGAGGGGTACTCGAAACCGTGATTCGCGACACGACGGGTGTCTTTTTCTACGAACAGACAATAGATAGCCTCAAGGATGCTATTTACAGGTTCGAAAGCATGGGCAGCTATTTCGAGCCGGATACGATTCGATATAATGCCGAGCGATTCTCCAAGGAATGCTTTCGGCAGGCTTTTACCGGTCTGCTTCAGAGGAAGTACGAAGAGTTTACATCTCGGAAATTGACGGAAGGCATAGTGGGGGGGAGTTATGAGGGAGACGGAAGTTCACTTTAATCAGTCACCAGGAATGCACGCCGCCACCGCTTCTCAATTTCAGGGCCCGGTATTAGTGCCGACGGTCCCCAGAAGTGGCGGATTGGTGTTGCCGGGCGTCCCCTCACGCGCGTGGACGGTCGCAAGTTTTCTGGTTTCCGACGCTGCGGCACTCGCCGCGACGTGGATGTGCCTCTCGGGAGTCGACTTGATCGTGCCGGGGGAACGCCTCGTGCGGGCGTCTTCCTTCTTGCCTGTCATCATTCTCCTGGAGATATGCTATGCGGCGGTTCACATGGTGGGGGACGTCATCCTTCATCCTGCGGCGGACATGCGAAGGACCGCCCGTGTAACGACGCTGGTGTACGCATCTTTTGGCATTCCACTCCTCACGCTCGGGGCAGCACAGCCGCTCATTCTGCTCGCGACGGCCTGGGGGGCGACCGTCGTGTTCGTTACGCTCGCGAGGATTGGCCTGCGCATGGTGTGTGGTCAAGCTGACTGGTGGGGCTATCCCTGCGTCGTGCTCGGACGAGAGCGGGCTGGAAGAGCTATTCTCAAGACGCTGAACCGTTGGCCTGAGCTAGGCCTGAAGCCTGTCGTACTGCTCGACAGCACGGAAATGGAAAGGGAGATTGGCGGGGTACCCGTTCACAGGAATATGGAGTATGCGCCCGTGCTCGCACGGCGCTACAAGATCCCCTACCTCATCGTGGCCATGCCGGAAATGCCGCCCCGCCAGTTGCAGAAGCTCGTTGGCCGTTATGCAAAGTTCTTTGAGCGTGTGCTGGTCGTTCCCGCAGCGGCGGAATCACAGCCCCTCTGGACGACGGCGGGGTCTGCTATCGGCATACGGGGGTACGACGTTCAGCACAATGGCAGAAAGCACGCCATGCGGTCGGCCAAGGCAATGAGCGATTACGTCTGTGCCTTGCTCGCGGTCGTTTTCCTGTCGCCCCTGCTGCTGGCCATCTCGATTCTCATCAAGCTCGATTCTTCGGGTCCCGTTCTATTTCGACAACTCCGGATCGGCAAGGGTGGGCGTGTTTTCAGCGTGTTGAAATTTCGAAGCATGTATTCGGACGCCACGGTCAGGTTACAGGACATACTCGGCCGGGATGCAGAACTGAGAGAGGAGTTCCAAACCTTCCGCAAGCTCCGGGACGATCCCCGTGTAACGCCTGTCGGGAGAATGCTGCGGAGGTACAGTCTAGACGAACTGCCCCAGTTGTGGAATGTGCTGCGGGGCGAGATGAGCCTCGTCGGGCCGCGGGCCTATCTGTTCGAGGAGTTGGCCTGCATGGGGGATATGGAGTCCGTTATTCTACAAAATCCTCCAGGAATAACTGGGCTCTGGCAGGTATCCGGGCGCAACCATCTGAGCTTCGAAGACCGGGTCACGTTAGACGTGCATTATGTGCAGAACTGGAATTTCTGGTTGGACGCCTACATCATGGCGCGTTCCATACCCGTCATCGTAAAGGGAGAGGGGGCCTACTAAGGGTAGAGGCCTGCCGCGGCTTCTCTAACGGTCTGACACTTCGCTCTTAAGGTGAGAACCAGAGCAGCAATGACGAATATGAATCAGCCCAGACACATAACCCGTTATGCTAACGGTAGTATCGCATCGGCTCGGCGTGTAAACGGCAGCATGCGGCGCCCCGGCATGGCGGGACCGCCCGACGACGCCAAGATCAACCTTACGGACGTACTGGACGCCCTGCATCAGGGGAAGTGGATCATTCTCCTGAGCTGCCTGCTGATTACGGCGGCGATGGTGGTGTACACGAAAACTATTGCGCCCACGTACCAGGCGCGCAGTGTCGTTTTCATAAATACGGGTCCCAGCCTGGCGCCCGGCGTTGTGGGAAGTTCGGAGCCGCACACCCTTGCGAATGAACTGGGCATACTCCAGCAGTCCGCAGAGCTGGCGAACCGCGTTGCACAGCGCATCCAGAGCACTGCCGCGGCTGTGGGCACAGCCGAGCGTTTTCCGATCCTGAACGGCACTGCCGGGGACTCCCTTCACGTGCAGCCCATAACCGCGCGTCTTCTTGAGCAGGTTCAATTCAGGCCATCCGCCACGCAGGACATGATCGAGATCCTGGCGGAGAGCACGACCCCTGAGGAGGCTGCGCTGATCGCCAACGAATATGCGGAGGAGTACGTCAAGTTCAACCGGGAATCCAGCCGCGCCAGCATCGCCGCCAAGAAGGCTTTTCTACAGCAGCAGGTGGCCGAACGACGTCGTGAACTGGATGACATCGAAGGCCAATGGGAAGACTACGCCCAGGAAAAGCATATCGTCACGCTTGGAACCGATGGGGAGCGGCTGGTTTCGGATTTTGTGGAATTGAAAGCGCAGCGAGATAATGCAGCGTTCCAGTTGGGCCAGGAAAAGCACTCTCTAGAGATCCTGAAGCGTGAGCTGGAGCGCGTCGAGCCCGGACTGGTCGCCCAACTCACAACCACACGGGAAACGGCTTCCCTTGAGAGCCGGATCAATGCCTTGAATGAGCAAATTTCAACGCTGGAGGTGCAGGCAGGAGAATATTACGCGGTGAACCCGAACATCAAAGGTAAAGAGTCGAGCATTCAGGCCCTTTCAGACATTAACAAGAAGATCCAATTCTTCAAGGGACAACGCGAGGCGTTAACCCAGCAGCTCGTTTCGCAAACTTCCACGTCGGAACTAGGGGAGGCAAGTGCCAGCCAGATGACGTACGTGGTCCAGTTGAAGAACAAGGTTCTCGAAAAGAACCTTACCGTTAGAGAGCTACAGAACCAGGTGGCGGCCCTGGACGGCAGGCTTGGAGGTTACAGGGGGAGCCTTCAGAGCATTCCCAGGCAGATCATCGAGACGAAGCAGTTAGAGCAGCAGCGCACCATCGCCGAACAGTGGTACATGACGTTCCTCCAAGAACTGCAGAAGACAATGATTGCCGAGGAGGCGGAATTGGGCAGTGCAAAGATCGTCCGCAGCGCCATCGTTCCGACGCTCCCGGTGCGTCCGGATTTGAAGCAGAACCTTATGCTGGGCCTTCTGCTCGGCCTGGGCATCGGGGTTGCCTTGGCCTTTGCCAAGAAGGCGATGAGCCACCGGCTCCAACAGCCGGACGAACTGGAGCAAAATGGCTACAACCTCATCGGGGTCATTCCGTCCATGGATAAGGCCATCGCAGCCCATTTCATGGGTAAGGATGAGGTCGAGAAGGATGGCAAGACACTCAGCACACGGCTCATCACCTTACACGATCCGTGGTCACCGATTTCTGAGAGTTACCGCCTGGTTCGGACAAACATCGGTGCCGGGCAGACGGGGCTGCCTACACAAGTGTTGCTCGTGACGAGTCCCGAAATGTCGGACGGCAAAACGGTTACGGCTCTTAATCTGGCGATAGCTGCGGCGCAATTCGGGCATCGCACTCTGTTGATAGATGCCGACATGCGCCGCCCGACTGCGCATCGGCTTCTTAACGTCTCGCCGGGTTGCGGCCTGGCAGAGATGCTTTCCGGGCGCCGCGAGGGTGTGGAGCCGCAGCCTACCATCGTAAGGAACCTGTGGCTGATCCCGGCGGGCAGTGCGACTTCTCCGCCGGCCGAGGTGATCGGGTCGAACAAAATGTTCGAGCTTCTGGAGCAGATGCGCGCCGCCTACGATCTCGTCATAGTCGATTCGCCTCCGGTGCTGGCCGTGACCGATGCGGTATTGCTGGCGCCATTGTGCGACGCAACCGTCATGGTCGTTTCGGCTCACAGGACGGATGTACACGCGCTAGACGTCACGAAGAAGATGCTGGCGGCGGTCGGTGTGCCTATAGCCGGTACCATATTCAACCGTTTCGATGCGCAAAAAGCAGGTGGTTACCGATATGGTTTCGGGTACGGATACAGCAAGTATACCTATGGCTACCAGCAGGCCGTGTCATGAACCGCTCTCTTCATCGTCCCGTGTAGCAACTCCCTATCTATGCGTCACCACCATCGGTAACTGGAAACATGTGCTTACGACCGACACTCGTAATTCTTGGATTGCTCTCTTTCGTCTCTACTTCCGCCGCGCAAGAATCCGCATTCACGCATGCCAGGCCCGGGTACCCCACAAAAACAATCTTCGTACTGGGGGCAGTCGGGTCTCCCGGGGTGTGGAAGGTGGAACAGGATACAGATCTGCTCGAACTCCTCACGGTCGTCCACCTGAGCGGGGTCAGTACTTCTTCTCGCGGCGTGAGGCAGAATGCCATCGTTCACATCTACCGGGGCGCGGAAGGCAGCCGGAGAGAGATTTACAGCGGCAAGTTCGAGAATATCCTGGTGGGAAGGAAAGACTATCCAGATCTGATGGACGGTGATGTGCTCTCGGTCGAGACCAAGACCAGAATAGGATTGATGAGTGTAGCCACGTGGGCGGGATCAGCTGCATCTCTGGCTTTGCTGGTTCTGCGTATCGCAACGCTAGCCGACAGATAAATGTACGAGGCATGAATCTGCCGGTGTAAAAGGAGAGGGTAGGATAGAAGCCGGCGGTTAGCACCTGCCCGGTGCGTCCTGGCAGCGTCATACAGAAAGGTTCGAATGCTGATACGTAACGAAAATCGAATTCTGCTGGAGAGCTTCAGGAAGTACGCACACCTGATCGTGATTACCGTCTTTCTGTCCCTGCTCGCGGCCGTTTTCGAAGGCTTCAGCATCGGTCTGCTCATTCCTTTTCTAAAGAACATAGCCGATCCGTCAGCCCAACAGATCGCGACGGGGTGGCATTTCGTAGATCATTGGATGCTCGGGTCGGGACTGTCGCAGGTACGACGCATGTACCGTATCTGCGGTTTTATCCTCGTGTGTACGTGGCTCCGCGCCATCCTGGGCTATTTGTCTTCCGTGTACGGCATGAAGAGCCGTGCGCTCGTTGTGGAGGATCTCCGAATGCGGGTGATCGATCAACTGCAGGCAGTGTCGCTCCGCTTCTTTTCCAAGACACGTTCGGGAGAGCTCATTAATAGCCTGACGACTGAACTGGCACGTATCAGCCATTCACTCAACGTCACGGTAACGCTGATTACCCGCGGCTTCTTTTTGGTGGTATATGGGGTGTTCGTAATTGTCGTGTCCTGGCAGCTTTCGCTGATCGTGGTCGTCAGCTTCGGACTGATGTCGCTCGCCCTGACGCGGCTGATTACGCTCATCCGAATCAGTTCAGAAAAGGTTACGCGCGCGCACGCCACCTTCGTTTCGCACGCGTCCGAATTCATTAGTGGGATTCGCACGGTGACGGCTTTCAACATGCAAACCTTCGAGCGCGAGCGCCTGAATCAGGCGACGTCCCACATCGCAAGTGCTGTCATAGAGACGACAAACCGTGCGCTTCTGGTTTCGCCGCTCACACAAGCGGTGGTCGGTACGGTCCTCATCGCCGTAATCGTTCTGGCGGTACAATTCTATGTGCTGGCGGGTGCGCTGGACATGGCACTTCTCCTCGCATTTCTCTTTGCGCTGTTCCGCATGATGCCGGTCGTGCAGCAGTTGAACGGCTTGCGAGGAGAATGGGCTTCAATGGGAGCGGCCCTTTCAAGCATCGCAAATCTGCTGCGGCGTGAGGATAAGCCGTACCTGGCAGATGGATCGATACATACGCCTGCGTTTCGCAACAGCCTGGTCTTTGAGCATATCTGGTTTGCATACGAGCCCGGGGAGCCCGTGCTGGAGGACATCAGCCTGAAGATCGAACGGGGCAAGACGACGGCCCTGATCGGCGCATCCGGCGCAGGCAAGTCTACGCTCGTCGATCTGATTCCTCGCTTTTTCGATCCGTCCGCAGGCCGCATTCTGATGGACGGAATTGATCTCCGCGAATTCAAGGTGGCGTCGCTTCGACAAAAGATAGCGGTCGTGAGTCAAGCCGCCTTCGTCTTTAACGACACGGTGCGGGCGAATATCGCGTATGGCGTGCCCGCGGTAAGCGATGCGCATGTTCGGGCGGCGGCCGAACGGGCCAATGCGCTGGACTTCATCGAAGAGATGCCGGACGGTTTCGAGACAGTGCTGGGGGATCAGGGCGTTCGGCTCTCCGGTGGTCAGCGTCAGCGAATAGCCATCGCACGGGCTCTGTTGCGCGATCCGGAGATCCTGATCCTGGACGAGGCGACGAGCGCGCTCGACAGTATCTCTGAAAGGCTCGTGCAGCAGTCACTCGAGCGGTTGATGGAGGGGCGCACAGTGATCGCAATAGCACACCGCCTTTCTACTGTAGAGCACGCGGATTGGGTGGTGGTCCTGGAACGCGGTCGCGTGGTGGAGCAGGGGACGTACGAGGAGCTGCTGGCCCGGCGC
This sequence comes from Rhodothermales bacterium, assembly GCA_035699265.1. GTDB lineage: Bacteria > Bacteroidota > Rhodothermia > Rhodothermales > DASSAV01 > DASSAV01. The sequence goes on along the minus strand of DASSAV010000055.1, from coordinate 34,077 downwards.
GGACAACTGTGGAAGTACCATTCCCTCCAATTCCAACCCGCATAACGTTTACCTGTGCACCCTTTCGGAAGAACCCGCTAACTGTTTATGCGAAGAGATTACTCCCTCCTGGCCATTTCCGGGCCTTCGGGTTTCTCCGAATCGACATCCCTCCTGCGGGATAGGGTCGAGAGGCTGGCTCCGGGTTGGGTGTTCCAGCTTCTCCGACGCGCCTTTTACCGGGTGCGTCGTTATCCGCCCGCCCAACTTCAGCATTTCAGCCGGCTCTTCGGCCACCTGGAGATCTTTAATCGAGTGGGGGAGCGCCAGATTTCCCTGCCGGAAGTAGCTGAAATGGCCCTCATTGAACAGGCGGCATATCTCAGAGGAGATACCTACCGCGTTCCGGAGGATTATGCGGCCGTCTTGCCGCGTGCTCAATACTGCCCGACCAACAACGTCGTATTGACGTCATCCAAAGAAATCCTGTCCGAGTCGCTGAATACCGGTACGCTGAACAACTTAGATATGCGTGCGCTCTACACCAGGCGCGTTCGGCGCGTGCCCGGATACGCAGCGGTTCTCCGGTCGCGCTACAACAATTACTATCACAGCGTGGTCGATAATTTCCCGCGCCTCCTAGCGTTGCATCAATCGCCGTTCGCCGACCTGGCCGAAATCAAGCTGTTATGTCCGAGGGGTCTCACGGACGCAGAAGCGTATTTCCTGCCGAGGCTGTGCCCTCCAAACGTGAAGGTGGTGCAGGTGGAGGAAGGAAGCCTTTACGACGTCGAACATCTGATCTTCACGCCTTTCAAGACCCGCCGGTTTGCCGGCTACCTTCCTCCGGCATACGTCGATTATATCCGGAGCAATTTTGTACCGAAGCGGGCGAGCAGGAGGGGCAAGCGCATCCTCATCTCGCGGGAGCGCGCCAGGATGCGGCGCATCGAGAATCACGACGAACTCGTGGCGAAACTGGCGGAGCATGGATTCCGTGAGGTCGTGCTTGAGGAGTTGCCGATTGAGCAGCAAATAGCGCTGTTCTTCGACGCCGAGGCCGTGGTGGGAGCGCATGGCTCCGGCCTGGTAAATGTCCTTTTCTCGCAGGACATACACGTCGTCGAGCTGTTTCCAGCCAGGTACGTCGTGCCGCATTACTTTTACCTGAGCAAGTCGGTGGGCCATCGATACAGTTACTGGTGTGGAGACCGAAATTTGCGGGATGCCGCGACCTTTCACGTGGATGTGCCCGCCGTCCTGAAACTGCTTTGCCGGGCCGGGTTGGGATAGGATCTTGTCGGAAACGTACGTAGGTCTGGATTGGGAGACGATCTGAAAATGAGCGATGGCGAAAGTTCTTCTGCTTTCTGCTGCACCCGAGGGTGACGGGAGGTTCCCCTACTATGCACGCCACGATCTTGAGCGTCTGCTCAGGAGCGCGAGCAAGGACAAATTCCGCTGGCACGTTCTCACGGAGGACCCGGGCGCGGCCGACGTAATCATCTTCGTGGAACGGGCGCATGGCGCCGGGGCGAATCTGGAGTATGTGAGCGTCCATCCGTACACGATGCAGTATCGGGAGAAGTGTTTTGTCTGCAATGCCCGGTACAAGGGCATTCCATTTCTGCCGGGCGTGTACGCATCCATAGAGAGGCCGGGGCAGTTCAAGCAGCGCGTGCGATCCGGACACTACCTCGAAGTTGCGGAAAAGGATCACCTGGTTTGCGAGCCGGCGACAGGCGACCATGCGTATCTGTACTCCTTCATAGGGGCTATCGGAACGGCTGCGGTGCGGAGCCGGATTGCGCGCCTGGAGCATCGGAGGGGCATGGTAGTCGACACGACAAGAGAGAAGCCGAGGGAAGGTGAGGACGCATCAGAAGGTGGACGGTATCACTTGCGCTACGTCGATGCCGTCAAAAAGAGCGCCTTCGTTCTGTGTCCCAGGGGCATAGGGGTATCAACCCTGAGGCTTTTTGAAACGCTGAAGATGGGGCGGGCGCCGGTGATCATCGCCGACCAGTGGGTTCCACCCGAAGGGCCCGAATGGGAGCGCTTCAGCCTGCGCATCGGAGAGGACCAGGTTCATACCATTCCCGCTGTTCTGGAACGAAACGAAGCACGGGCGAAGGAGATGGGCCACCTCGCGCGAGCGGCGTGGGAAGACTGGTTTTCGGAAGAGGCGTCCTTTCACCGGGTGGTCGAATGGTGCCTCGACATTAAAGACAAGCGGATCGCGTCGGAGGGCATCCTGCGATACACCGCGTATGCACAACTACTCAGACCCAGGCAGTTGCGACGTTTTATAGCGACACAGATCCGATCGACTCCACGGGTCCGATAGCATGAGCGACATTCTTATGGAATCGCCGGTTTTCATCGTTGGCGCGAGCCGGTCGGGCACCACCTTGCTGCGATTGATGCTGAATGCGCATTCGCACCTGGCGCTGCCGCAGGAATTGAAGTATTTCAATTCCTTTCCGCACCTCGACTGGCCGAACTGGCGCCGGCCACAATTACGAGAAGAACAGTACCGGCGGTTCGTGCGACATTTTTTGGAGCGACGTCAACACATTTTTGATAGTGTGGGCATTCGGGATCTCGACCGGCAGATCCTGGACAGTCATTCACGAGACCTGCGGGAACCCTATCGTGTAGCCGTGGAGGCATGGGCGAGCCATTTCGGGAAACAGCGGTGGGGCGAAAAGACCCCTCACAACCTGTACTACGTGGACATTTTGCATGATATGTTTCCGAATGCCCGGTTCATCCAGATTGTCCGCGATCCGAGGGCTGTCGTTGCCTCCATGAACAACAGCGTCTATTTCCCCGGCGATACTGCTTTCAATGCACTGAACTGGCTTCAGGCGGTAACCGTCGGCTACGAGTTGGTGCGCAACACCGTGCCGGAATCACAACTTTTGACACTCCGGTACGAGGACATCGTGGCCGACCCCGCAGGATGCCTCCAGGCGACGTGCGGGTTTATCGGGGAGCGGTTCGAGCCTGCGATGCTCGATTTCCACCGCGATTCGAGCAGGTACATGGGCACCGTCATCCGTACGGAAACCGTCACGCAGCCGGTAAGCAGTGTCCACGCGGACAAATGGAAAGAGACATTGTCCAGGCCGGACATTGTCCTCGTTGAGTCTATCTGCAGGAGCGAGATGACGCGGTTCAATTATGAGCCGACGGGGGCGTCTCTGCCCGCCAGTGCGATGATGAATAAGGCGATCAAATCTGCATACTGGAAATGGAAGACAAGGGGCCGCCGCGCACAACGTGGACAAACGGTCCAGTATCCCATGTTTGCACGTATGCAGCGATGGCTCGCCCAGACCTGAGACGTGCATCGATCGAAGGATGCGTACCCACCAGGAGTCGTCACACGCCAGCATTACGGACACTCAGAAGCCATGAATAACAGGACATTCTTGCTGGTTCTCGGCGCCCCCCGGTCGGGTACGACGCTGCTCACCGCCATGATCGGCCGCCATGATGAGGTTGCCATGCTAAATGAGGATCTCAATGGGACCATGCGCAAGGTCATCGGCAAACGGGTGGTGGGAAACAAGTTGTGTGTGCCTAACCAGATCGAACTGAGGGAGCGGGGTGGGCCCTGGCAGCGAAAGCTCCAGCGGCGGGGATACTTTCAGTACCGCCCCGCATCCAGTCAATCTATCGAAGACTACATGGCGCGCCGGCCCCTCAAACTCGTGGCCATCGTCAGGGATGCGGACTCGGTGGTCACTTCCATCATGGGGCGCGGAAAAAAATCGTTCCGCCTGGCTGTTTACCGCTGGCGGCGGAGCATCGAGGTGATCCACGAACTCAACGAGTGCTACTCCGGTCAACTGTTCTTGCTCACATTCGAGCAGCTCGTATCCGATCCGCAACCTGCCATGCGCGGTATTGCCGAGCACCTGGGCATCACGTATCAGCCCAAGATGCTGGAAGGGTACGCTTATACCCCGATTTACAAGAATAGCGGCATTGATTCGGCGAGAGCCCGGAAGCAAACGACCGTGGATATTCGCGGCGTGTTGGGGAGGGATTGCGCCGGGGTGTTTGAAAAGTACGAGACCCTCATCCAAGCCTGCACCGGGAATACGCGCACGTTCGTGCAGAGCAGTGAAACGAGCCTGTTGAGCGGCGCCGGAGTGTGAGTGCGATATGAGTTTCAGCACGCAGAATCGCATAATGGACGCACCGATCTTCGTTGTCGGGGCAAATCGCTCCGGTACTACATTGCTGCGCTTGATACTGAATTCCCACTCCAGGATCGCCATTCCGGAGGAACTCACTTATTTCAACACGTTTCTCGCCGGCGTTCGGATTGAAAAGTGGCGGAACCCCCCCGTGTCGTTTGAGCGATATGCTGCCTTCGTTCAACGCTTTCTCCGCGACAATTGCAAGCCATTGCGCGGTCTCGACCTGGGGCAAATCCAACAGGAGATTCTCGGGAGCAATACAAGAGATCTGAAGCGGCCCTATCAGATCCTGTTAGAGGCTTGGGCGCGCCATCATGGTAAGCAACGGTGGGGAGAGAAAACGCCGGGCAATCTATTCTATGCAGACGTAATTCTGGAGATGTTTCCAGATGCAAAGTTTATCTGCATGGTACGCGACCCCAGGGCAGGCGTGTGTTCCATGATGGGAGCCTCGTTTTTCCCGAACGACGTCGTGTTCAATGCACTCAGCAGGCACAAGTACATGACTGAGGGGCGAGCGATACTCGAGCAGTCCGTTCCTGCTTCACAGCGGATCACCCTTCGTTACGAGGATCTGGTGGAGGCCCCTGCGGAGGCGACCCAATTCGTTTGTGACTTTCTGGGGGAGCGTTACGAGCCGCAGATGCTTCGTTTTTATGAGGATGCTGACCGATTTATGATGCCGGATGCGGCAACGGACTTCAACATGGCAGCGACAAGGCCCATCTCGACGGACATGCGGGACCAGTGGATGCGTAAACTCGATCCGCCTGTGGTTGCGACCATTGAAAGGATCTGTGCTTCTGAAATGAGCGAATTCAGATATGAATCCGCAAAGCACCGGCTATCACTCGGGGCGCGGGCGAACCTGGTGGTTAAGACAGCTTACTGGAATTTCCAGATTCGCCGCAAGCACCACGCGCGGCATTATACGGTCAAGGACGAGATGTTTGCCCGTTTTCGCAGCCGTTTTGTCCGGTTCGCAAAGTATCCGCGCCCGACCTGACAGGGGTGCTGCACCGGGTATGTCGTACGCCTCTGGCACTTACGCCAGTTGGATAAGGACGGGTCGTAAGCACCGGCATCAGATAGAGGAGCAGAGCATCTACCTGAGGAGTATACAAGTCAGGTTGTTTTATATATCCCCGAACAGGCACAGGTATTAAGTTCGCTGCTAATTAATTGAGTGCGAGTAATGCGAGTAATCGCGTGCGGATCGCCATACGGAAAAGGCGGAGTAGGGCAGCACTTTGCGCAACTCGTCGAAGAGTCGCGCGAGGCGGGCGCTTTAGCTCGTTATTATGCGCCGGCAATCAAGCAAGGAGATGAGGAGAAAGGCCGAAGTGTATCATTGAAGCCTTTCCGGCGGATGAATGCACTGCGCTGGTGTTTACCTGCCAGCATGAGCCAGAGCTGGAGCAGCCAGAAAAAGGGAGACGTTTTCGACCGCGTAATCGCCTCGTGCCTCACCCGGCCTGAAGAGACGTTCATGGGCTTCGTGGGAAAGACGCTGCGGAGCTTTCGCCGTGCGCGGCAGGTAGGCTACAAGGAATTGGAATTGGTCGCCGTAAACAGCCACGTGAATAACCTCAAGCGCCTGCACGAGCAAGCGCGGCGGCAGTTGAAGATGGAAAGCAGTTGGCTGAATGAAGCACAACGGACCAAGACGCTCCGCGAGTATGAACTGGCAGACACCATTTACGTTCATTCGGAATATACCCGTCAGTCCTTTATTGAAGCGGGAATAGAGGCTGCGAAGCTTAAGCGGACCTATCTCCGTCCAGCCTCTCGCTTCGTCCCGCCCGCCGTGCGCCCGGACGACGGTGTTTTCCGGGTCGTGTACATCGGACGTCTCGATGCGACGAAAGGGATTCCGTTGCTGATGGAAGCATTCTCGAGGCTTCGCGTCGGCACCGCCGAACTGACGCTCGTTGGAGGGTGGTCTACTCGGAGCATGCGTCGGATCGTGGAGGAGTGGATGCGTCGTGACGAACGGATTCGATTAGCCCCTGGAGATCCACTTCCAGCTTTACACCGAGCGGACGTCCTCGTTCATCCCACGTACGAGGATGGATTCGGCTATGCGCCTGTGGAGGCCCTGGCGTGTGGGGTCCCCGTCGTCGTCACAGCAGATACGGGCATGAAAGAACTCGTGCAGGAGGGCGTGAACGGGTATGTCGTACCTACAGGCGACTGGCAGGCGCTTCTGGAACGCATGGAGCACGTGGCGCGCTACCCGCTCGTCAGCGTACGCTCTGGCAGTCTGGAGCCAAGCTTCCCATGAGGATCGGCCACTACGCACCTGACATCTGGGCCAACGGCGGCGTTGCGAGCTACATCCGCAGGCTCGGGGAAGCTCAAGTATCGGCCGGCCACTCCGTGCTTTACCTCAGCCGCACGTTTGAGCCCGGCAGCGAAGCCGATGTGTGCATAAGGGTTCATGACGATCCGGATCTGTTCAGGCAGGCCGGCATGCTAGGACTGGACATCTTGCATTTGCACAAGCCGGTTTCTGAACTGCCGGAGGTCCGCATTCCAACAGTGCGCACCATGCACGGCAATCAGGGATCTTGCCCGAGCGGCACCCGCTACCTTGCCCGGCAGGGGAAACCGTGCGACCGGGTTTATAATACAGCGGGTTGTTTATGGGGGCGTTACGTGGACAGGTGTGGAAGCCGTCGCCCCCACAGTGTCCGTTTCGGCTTTGAGCGGATCGAGAAGGAGATCCACATGTCGGGCGTACTGCCCACCTTCACCGTCAGCGCCTTTCTCAAGCGGCAGATGGTGCGTGCGGGTTGCCAGGCCGGGAATATACACGTGCTCCCATCGCCCGCTCCGGAGGTGGGAGGAGCTTACACTCCCGCCAGCCGCGAGGGGCCCCCTCGCTTCGTGTACGCAGGGCGGGTCGTGCCGCAGAAGGGGATTCAGTGGCTTCTTCACGCACTGGCGCGGGTGGATGCCGAGGTGCACCTGGACATCGCCGGGGAGGGTTATCTCGTGGGAGACATGCAGGCACTGGCGCGTCGACTGAAGATTGCTGATCGGCTGACCTTTCATGGCTGGCTGCCGGTGGAAGAAGTTGCGGCCCTCATCAGGGAGGCGCGGGCAGTCGTCGTGCCTTCGCTCTGGCATGAACCTGCGGGCCTGGTGACGCTTGAAGCAGCCGCCTTCGGGAGGCCCGTTATTGCAAGCAGAGCCGGAGGAATACCAGAATACGCTCTGGAAGAATTCGCGCTACTCGTGTCGCCGGGGGACGTAGAGGGCCTGGCCAGAGGCATTACACTCTTTGCTGAGGAAGCGGATATGGCAGATCGAATGGGTGAGGCAGGAATGGAGGCGGCACGTACCAGGTTCTCAATGGGCCGTTTTGTGGAGCGGCAGAATATGCTCTACCAGGAGTCCATAGCCGGTGCGTGGTTTCAGGAAGACATGCCGACAGGCCGCGCATAGATATGGAAGCAACTGGCTATATGGGACTCGAACACGCCGTAGTGCTGGGGTGCCCGAGGTCGGGCACCACCTTCCTTATGGATGCGCTCAACTGCCTACCGGAGGCAGAGTGCATGACCGGTACGTTGCTGCCGGTTGCCATTCCTCACGTGGTGAACCAGCCCCTGCCGCCCGAGATTTACGATGCACTGGCGGTCGGGTTCGAGCGGTCGTTGGACGCCTACCTGCATTCAGGCCGTTATTACTCGCGTGCCGCGGCTCTACAGAAGTGGGTGTCCACGCGCGGCGGCGCCGGCGGCTTCCTCCGCCTGGTTCAGGGCAGACGTGAGGCACCACGCCGAATCATCTACAAGGAGCCCTTCCTGGCTATGGCCCCGGATTTTGTAAAGCGGGCGCTGCCCGAGGCCAAGATCATTCACATCTATCGCGACGGACGTGATTGCGCAGACTCGCTGGTGCGTTCCTACGACGTGCTTTCCGACGACCAGCTTACACATCTCCGCGGCTCGGAGATGCGGCTGGGCCGAAAGTATGACCATCGTTACGTCCCGTGGTGGGTGGAAGAGGGGCGAGAGAACGAATTTATATCCAGCACTCCTTATACCCGTGCTATCTGGATGTGGAAGTACATGGTGCGTCGGTGCCACGACTGCTTCTCGAAATCCGGACGAGCAGAAAACCAACAGGTGATGCTGCTCCGGTACGAAGATCTCATGCGCGAACCGGCAGCCTATGGGGCGGCGGTTCTCGAACATCTGGGTTTGGAGCCGAGTGCTGCTTTCATGAGACGTGTCCGGCATGCACACACGCAGTCTATCGGGAAATACAAACGGCGTGATCCGGACGAGATACGCGTGGCTGAGCGTGTCGCGGGCGACGAACTGGCGCTTTATGGATACAAGTGAGTGAGGTTTGCTCCTGCAAAATCGCAGGATCGCGGAAGGTTGTCCACAACGTGAGCGGTACCCGGTACGGAGAGAAAGAGACATGACCTCCATCCACCTCGTGTTTCCTGTATTGCCGCCTTCTCTGGATGGGATCGGTGACTATACGGCGCAACTGGCGGAGACCTTGTCGAAGCGTTGCCAGGTCAAGGTGCTGACTGGTGAAGGGGCCTTCGATCCTATTCGTGGGGTTGAGGTGGAGCAGGCTTTCTCCATCCAGAAGCCCTCCTACGTGTGCAGCCTATCTGATGCCGTTCGGCGAGATGCTCCGGACTGGCTGGTCTTACAGTACAATCCCTTCAGTTACGGCAAGCGGGGTTTCAGCCCGTATCTGCCGCTCGTACTGCGGCGCGTGCGGAGGGATTGCCCGCTTACCCGCATCGCCGTCATGGTTCACGAGCCTTTCGTCCCTGCGGTCGATTGGAGATCTACCGCAATGACGAGCTGGCAGCGGTGGCAGCTCTGGACGTTGGGGCGTGGCGCTGATGCCATTTTCTTTTCCATCGAGCCGTGGGTACGCGCGTTTGAGCGTTGGTTCGGCGGGACGCCCGTATTCCATCTGCCTGTGGGGTCCAACATGCCGCGTGTTCCGCTCCGAAGGGGAGCCGCCCGAGCGCGTCTAGGCCTTTCCGAGGACGCGCTGATCGTGGGTGTCTTCGGCAGTGCACACCCGTCACGCCTGCTCTCCTTCATCAAAGCAGCCACGCAAGCATTAAGGGAGGGGGGGCGGACTTTTCAGGTGCTCTACGTTGGAGCATGCGGCGCCACGTTGCGGGAGGCGCTCGGGGCCGTCCCGATTATTGATGCCGGGCCCCTTCCGCCGGAGGAGGTGTCCTCGTGTTTCACGGCTATGGACCTGTATCTGGCCCCTTTCCGTAAAGGGGTGTCGTCGCGCCGGGGGTCCTTTATGGTTGGGCTTCAGCACGGCGTGCCGACCATCAGCACGTATGGCGTGCAGACCGACGACATGCTGCGTCTTCAGGACGGCCGGGCATTCTGCCTCGTGCGAGATGACGACCCTTCGGCTTTCGGCGCATGTGTATTGCAGTTTGCGAGAGACAAACAGTCTCGTGTACAGATGGGGAGGGTCGGACGACGGTTTTTCGAGACAGCCTTTTCATGGGAACGCATCAGCGATACGCTTTTGACGGTACTCGGGCGCTTTGAAGCGGGCTTCTCGGTCGATGGAACGGCGCTAGCCAACGCGGCGGCCACAGCAGAAAAGGTCGAAGCATGAACTCGGTCTCTCTCGCAAACGATAGCTCGCGCTCGCTCTTCCTGGCCGGGAGCTTGTTTCTGATCTGCCTGAGCACCTTCGTCTTTCTGTTCTGGAGTCGAAATGCCGCCATGGTGGAGCTCGTGTATCCTATCGCCATGGTGGTCGTGGCCGGGACGCTCTACATCACCCGACCGGCGATCTTTCTCGGCTTCTGCTGGTGGATTTGGTTTATCACTCCATTCGTACGTCGGGTCGTAGGTTACCAAACGGGTGTGTACGACGCTACCAGCGCCATCATGCTGACCCCGTACCTTGTGACGGCCCTGTCGCTCATCACCTTCGTGAGGCTCGGAAAGCAACTCTTGCATGCGAGGTATTTCCCCTTCCTCCTTTCAATTCTGGGGATTGTCTACGGTTTTCTGGTCGGCGTTGTCGAGGCCGGCGTGTTCAGCGCAATGTTCGGTGTGCTCCAGTGGCTGATGCCTGTGATGATGGGCCTGCACGTACTGTTACTCTGGCAGGATTATCCCGAGCATCGGCGGGTGATACGAGAAACGTTTACCTGGGGGATCCTGCTGATGGGCCTGTACGGAATATACCAGTTCATAAATCCGCCGCCGTGGGACGCTCACTGGCTGACCTACTCAGGGATGACGAGTTCGATGGGCCAGCCGGAACCGTACAGCATTCGCATTTTCAGCACTTTGAATTCGACAGGTCCGTTTGCAATCATGACCATGGTCGGGCTGGTGCTGCTTTTCGACGGTCGGGGATTCATGGCGCCTGTCGCGGCTATCCCCGGCTACATCAGCTTGCTGCTGACGCTCGTCCGTGCGGCCTGGGGTGGCTGGCTGATAGCCCTGGCGTTTCTAGCGCTGCGCGTGCGTGGCAGCGCGCGTTCCCGCCTGTTCGTGTTTTTGTTGGTAGGCGTCGGGCTTTCCGTACCGCTGGTGCTGATCAACGCGCCCATGTCGGAACGTGTCACCAACCGCATGGGCACCGTGGGTAATATCGGAGAAGACGGGAGTTTTCAGGCGCGCCTGGACCTCTATGCGAGGGCGTCGCCTCGAATTGCCACGAGCCTCATCGGCGAGGGGATCGGCAGCTACGGCACGGCGGCCAAGCTGAGCACCGGGTCTGCTGTAAACTTCGACAGCGGTGTTTTGCAGATTCCTATCACGCTGGGCTGGCTCGGCACCTTTCTGTACATCGGGGGGCTGGCGATCATGGTGAGCAGAGTATGGCGCATACGTGAGGAGGACACGGATCGTTTTGCCGTCATCGTCACGGGGGTCGTCCTGGCGCTACTCGTGCTCCTCATTTTCCAGAACCAACTCATTGGCACGTCTGGAATGGTCACGTGGATCTTCCTGGGCCTGGCACTGGCGGCAGAAGCCTATTATGCACAGCAGTAAACATCACCGCTCACGTTATCGATCAACTACGGCTGTGTACCAACCCCGCGACCCTGATGCGACTCGGAATCTTAACCCACAAGCTGATCAAAGGCGATGGCCAGGGGCGCGTCAATTACGAAATAGCGAGAGCGGCCCTGGACCGAGGGCACCAGGCAGTGCTTCTGGCCAGCGAGGTGGCTCCGGAGTTGGCTGCTCATCCCGCCGTCACCTGGGTTCACTTGCCCGTTTCGAGATGGCCGACCGAACTGGTGCGCAATCAGATCTTCGCGTGGCGAAGCTCCGGGTGGCTTCGCGCGCATCACGTCAAACTGGATCTCATCCTGGCCAACGGGTGCATCACGTGGTACCCTGCGGACGTGAACGCCGTACACTTCGTGCATAGCGCCTGGATGCGCTCCCCGGTTCATACAGCCCGCCTTCATCGCGGGCCATATGGATGGTACCAATGGGTTTATACGACTGTCAATGCTGCGTGGGAGCGGCACGCCTTCAAGCAGGCCGGGCTTATCGTCGCCGTTTCGGACCAGGTCAGAGACGACCTGGTCCGTATGGGCGTGGCTCCGGATCAAATTCAGGTAATCCCCAACGGCGTCGATCACGACGAGTTTTCACCCGGGGGCACGGACCGGACGAGCCTCGGATTGCCAGGCGGTGTCGTCCTGGGCGTCTTCATCGGAGACATTCGGACTCCTCGAAAGAACCTCGATAGCGTCCTGAAAGCGCTTCAGTTTGTACCTGCCTTACACCTCGCGGTAGTAGGGGAGGTGGAAGGCAGTCCCTATCCGCAAATGGCGCGTCGACTGAACGTTCACGATCGCGTTCACTTTCTCGGCTACCGGCTCGACGTTGCGGACATCATGCGTGCCTGTGACGTGTGCATATGCCCATCACGGCATGAGCCGTTTTCGCTCGTGCTTCTCGAAGCGCTCGCTACCGGGCTTCCTGTCGTTACGGCAAGAGCTGTAGGCGCTGCTCAACTGGTCGACTCGGATTGCGGCATTATTCTCGACGACCCGGAAGACGACGCGGCGATGGCGGCGGCCTTGGGCAGGCTGGTGGTAAGCCGCACGCTCAGGAGTGAGATGGGGCGGGCTGCCCGAGCAAAGGCGGAATGTCACAGTTGGGGAGAAATGGCCGGCCAGTATCTCTGCCTGTTCGAGCAACTGTCAGAAGGTGTGAGCGGCGGCGGTACGATTCGAGGCGGGGTGTCCGCACGAAGGGAGTTGTAGAAGGGTATGTATATGGAAAGTCCCGGCAAGATCAACCTGATTTACGTGGCCAGCATTGGCCGGAGCGGCTCGACCCTGCTGGAATCGATGCTGGGGGCGCATTCCAGGATGGCTACGACCGGCGAGGTTCACCTCTGGCCCCACGAGCTACAACTGGGCGGTGTCCGGCCCTGCGGGTCCGGGAAATTTGTCCAGGAAGATCCCTTCTGGATGGAAATGCTGCAGCGCGTGAATCCAATGGCCCAGCGGCATCCTCAAATCCACTTCTTTCGTGAGAAACATAACGCCGGGAGAACCTTGCGGAGAGAACGCTTACGGGAATTTGAAAGCGGGCCGGTCGGTGAGCAGGTTCAGCAGCTGATCCGGCAATACAGCCATAACAACTACGTTCTGTTCGCCGCCTTCCTGAATCTCGTTGAGGAGACAGTTGGAGAGCGGCCCGAATGGATCGTGGACGCTTCGAAAGATCCGTATCGCTTGCTCTGGTTTATTCGTTCGGGGCTGTTCAACGTCAAAGTGTTTCACCTCGTGAAGAACCCGAACGGTTTTGCTTACTCGGTCACCAAGGAATGGCTGGAGAGCAGTGATCCGATGCGAGATGTGAAGCGGCTCTACTATACAGCCCGTCAGGCGCTTGCCTGGGTCATACAGAACCAACTGTTTTCAAAGATCGCCCAAAACCACATGGATCCGGCCGACTACCTTCTGATCCAGTATGAGCAGCTTGCATCTGACCCGAAAGGGACGTTCATGCGTGTCTGCGAGGTAATTGGATGCCCATACGAGGAAGAAGCCGTAGCACGGTTTCGAGAGGGTAGCCGGTTTACCATAGCCGGCAATCCGATGCGGTATGACACGCGCGGCATCTTTCTCGATGAGAAGTGGAAAACCCGGCTTCCACCATCCAGCAGGCGAGTCGCTGAGCTGGTGACGAGCATAAATAGAGCGCACTTCGGGTACTCGTAGCGGTAGAATCACATCGTAAGTGGGTCCATGGAATGGGGCAGGGCGGCAAGTTTAACAGACGGCTATTTTCATGTGCGGTATCATCGGTCTGGTAGGGGAGGCATGCCGATACGCCGACCGGCTTGAGCAGGCGCGCGACTTGATGGCGCATCGCGGCCCTGACGACGTCGGTTGGGCGCAGTCGGGGCCCGCTACACTGGGGTTCCGACGCCTTGCCATCCTGGACCTGTCACCGGCCGGCCATCAGCCCATGACCGCGGAAGACGACGCGGTCGTACTGGTCTTCAATGGCGAGATATACAACCACCTGGAGCTTCGCCGGGAGCTGGAGCAGGTCCGATCCTTCCGTTCGACGTCTGATACCGAAGTTCTCCTCAACGGATATCTGGCCTGGGGCTGGTCCGGCCTGCTCGAGCGAATCGACGGCATGTTCGCCTTTGCCGTCTGGGACGCGAGGACACAGACGTTCTACGCCGCCCGGGACCGTGTGGGCAAGAAACCGTTTTTCTACGCCCATTCGGGCAAGGGCCTGGCATTCGCCTCCACTTTGAATGCCCTCGGCGCACTGCTGCCGGGGGGGCGGGAGGTCGATCCCGTCGCTCTGGACGCCTATTTGACGTACCAGGCCGTCCCTGCTCCCCTGTCTATTTTGAGGGGCGTTCAGCAATTGCCGCCGGCTCATCAACTTTCCTACCGACCCGGTTCTGACACGCTCCAGGTCGCGCGTTACTGGGAGGTGAGCTATGGTCCCAAGCTGCAGCAAACGGAGGCGGACATACTGGACGACCTGGACGTGCTGGTGCGCGAGGCTGTCCGCAAACGTCTGATGAGCGACGTGCCGCTCGGTGCATTTCTCTCGGGCGGCGTCGATTCCAGCCTCGTCGTGTCCATGATGGCGTCGCTCTCCTCCAGGCCGGTCGAGGCCGTCGTGATGGGCTTCGAAGATCCTGTTTACGATGAGCGAATCCATGCGCGCCAGGTAGCGCAACGGTGGGGCGTGCATCTCCACGAACACGTTTTGCAGGCAAACGCCGTCGTCGATCTTCCCGAAATCATCTGGCATTACGGGCAGCCACTGGCTGACGTTTCCATCGTGCCGACGTACTATGTGGCGCAAGCGGCCCGGCAGCACGTGACCGTCGTTCTCAACGGTGACGGGGGGGACGAACTCTTCGGCGGCTATGCGCGGCCGGTCGTAACGCGGGCGGCCCAGCATTACCGCCGCATGGTGCCCGCGGGGATGCGACGATTCCTCGGTCGTCAACTGAGCGGGTTGGATCGGGGGCCCCTCAAACCACTGGGCATGCTCGCAGTTGCGGGGCAGGGGACCGCGATGGAGGCGTTTGTCTACGACCGCGCGTTTCGCCGGTACCGGTCGGCAGCTTACGCCCCGGCTTTCATGCGAACCGTGGCCGACCGCCACCCCGATACGTTCTACCGGGACGCCTTTGGAAGGGTCACGAGCGTCGATGATGTGGACCGGGCTCTGTACGGGGATTTTGCGACGTACTTGCCGGATCAGCTTCTGGCGAAGATGGACGTTTCGACGATGGCACATTCGGTGGAGGCACGTTCGCCGCTACTGGATACGAAGCTGATCGAGTATGCGGCCCGCATTCCTACCAAACTGCGTCTCAAGGGGTATGCGACGAAGTACTTGCTCAAGCGCCTGGCTGAACGCTACGTGCCGGATGAGGTACTGTACCGCCGCAAGCGTGGTTTTGTCATGCCGGCTGCCGACTGGTTGCGCAGCGAACTGGCGCCGTATCTGCGTGCTGCTCTGCTGAGCCCGGCATTCGAGCAGCGAGAATGGATCTGCCCCGTGTATGCCCGGCGCATGGTGGAAGAGCATACGGCGGGCGTGCGCAACTGGGGTGAGCAGCTCTGGACCCTTTTCGTGCTGGAAATATGGGCGAGAATGACGCTCGATGGTACGATGTCGCGGAACGACAGCCTGGAGGCGTTACGCTGATGGCCCCTTCCAGGACGAACGGCAGCATCCATACCCTGCAACTGGGGATGAGCTGGTTTCCGGAGCAGGCCGGAAACGGATTAGACCGCGTCTATCATGCGCTTGCTCGCCACTTACCAGGCGTAGACGTACACTTTACGGGCCTCGTGGCAGGGTCCCCGGGCACCGGGATCGGGTCAGACGAACCAGTAAGAGCATTTGCATCGGATGCGGCGCCACTGATCCGCCGACTGCTGGCTATTCGCAAGAGGGTACAGCGTGAAGTGGACGCAACCGAGTACGACCTGATCGCTTCACATTTTGCACTCTACACGTTTCCGATTCTCGATCAATTACATGGCAAGCCGCTCGTGATTCATTTCCACGGACCGTGGGCACATGAAGGCCGCGTGGAAGGAGCGCATGCCCTGGCAGTCAGGTTGAAAGCGGCCGTCGAGCAGGCCGTCTACCGGCGGGGCGCTCGTTTCATCGTGCTCTCTGAGGCTTTCGGGAGACTGCTGCAACAGCATTATGCCGTTCCGGAGGAACGCATCCGCATCATTCCCGGGGGCGTGGAGGTAAATCAGTTTACGATCTCGTGCACGCGCGCGGAGGCGCGCGCGCGACTCGGGTGGCCGGCAGACCGACCGATCATGTTGTCAGTAAGGAGGTTGGCGCGCCGCATGGGACTGGAGAACTTGATCGAGGCGATGCATGTCGTGCGCCGGCGCGTTCCGGAAGCCGTCCTCTACATTGCCGGTAAAGGCCTCCTGACCGCCGAACTCGCCGCCCGGGTAGAAGCGGCCGGCCTCGGCCAACAGATCAAGCTGCTCGGTTACGTTCCGGAATCAGACCTCCCGCTGGCTTATCGAGCAGCAGACGTAACGGTGGTGCCATCGATCGCACTAGAAGGATTTGGCCTGGTTACGGTTGAATCGCTGGCTACCGGTACGCCGGTGCTCGTTACGCCCGTCGGAGGTTTACCCGAGGCGGTGAGGGGGCTTAGCCGGGATCTCGTCCTTTGCGGTACGAGAGCCGAGAATATCGGCGAGCACCTGTCCGCGGCGATCATGGGCGATCTCAAGCTGCCATCTGCGACCGCCTGCCAGGCTTACGCGCGCGCGCACTTTGACTGGCCTGTTATTGCTGCGCGGACTCGGACCGTTTACGAAGAGCTTCTACCGTGAGTCCTCGTCTCCTCTTCGTCAATCACAGCGGTGTGCTTGGAGGCGGCGAGCTATCGCTTCTGGATATCGTCCGGCATTTTCGCGGGACGAGCCGTGTCGTCGTGTTCGAGGACGGGCCTTTTAGAGAGGGGCTCACTCAGGCGGGGGTCGACGTCCAGGTTCTCGGAGGTGGCGACGCCATACGTAAAGTAGTGCGAGAGGGAGGATTGATGCAGGATCTCAAATCCATCCCCTGGGTGTTAGGGCTGTCGTGGCGCCTGGCTCAACTGGCACGTGATTTCGACCTGCTCTACGCCAATTCACAAAAGTCGATGATTGTAGCTGCACTTGCCGGCGTGATCGCCCGTAAGCCCGTCGTCTGGCATTTGCGGGATTTGATGACGAGAGACCACTTCAGCCCCACGCATTGCAGGCTTGTGGCAGCCTTCGCCAATCTGCTCACCACACGGGTGATTGCCAACTCAGAGGCGACACGTGCAGCCCTGCTTGAAATCGGGGTGCGTTCAGACCGGGTCGCCACCGTATACAACGGTGTCGATCCGGCGCCGTTCTTGCGTGTCACCCCGCGCGAGGCAGCGGAAATGCGTGTTGCACTCGGTCTGGCGGGTGTGCCGGTAGTGGGGGTGTTCAGCCGACTGGCGTCGTGGAAAGGCCAGCATATTCTTCTTGATGCCCTGCGGGGACTGCCAGGGGTGCATGCGCTCATCGTAGGTAGTCCGTTATTTCAGGAGGATCACGCCTATGAGGAGGCTTTGAGGCAAAAGGCCAGACAGCCGGATCTCGTGGGAAGGGTGCACTTCCTCGGTTTTCGGCGCGACATTCCTCAACTTATGCAGGTAGTCGACGTGGTGGTGCACACTTCCGTATTGCCAGAGCCGTTCGGGCGGGTGATCGTCGAGGGCATGCTGGCGCGCAAGCCTGTCGTGGCCATGCGGGGGGGCGGTGCGCTTGAAATCATCGAACCAGGAAAAACGGGGTGCCTCGTACCTCCCGAAGATCCGTCGTCGCTGAGCGCCGTACTAGATCGACTCCTTAGGGATGGGGGTTATGCGGAGAGCCTTGCCAGTGCTGCGCAGGAGGCTGCTCTCGGGGACTTCTCAGTGGAGCGCATGTTGCAGGCGCTGGATGGGCAAATCCATCAGGTAACGTCCCGGAAAGGAGTTCATCGGTAATGCTGATGAAGACGCAGTTGCTTCAGTTGAAGTTCGAGGTGCGTGCCTTGCTCGCGCGCGAGCCTGCGCTGGCGCTGCCCCACTTGATGGTCGTCTGGTGGACGCAGCAGAAAGTAGGCAGGCACATCGACGTGGCGGAATGCCGGGTAGGACCGCATACTGAGTTCGTGCTGGATGGATTTCAGGGATCAGGAAATAGCTTTGCCACCGTGGCATTCAAAAAAAGTCAGAAGGAGCCTGTCATGCTGGCACATCATCTCCATGCGCCGGCACAGGTCATAAGAGCGCTACAACAGGGCCTCCCCACGCTCATCACGATTCGAGAACCCAGGCAGGCGGTCCTGTCGCTGACCAGCCGCTGGCCTTATGTCACGGTACGGCAAGCGTTGCGAAGCTACGTACGGTACTATGAAAAGCTGGAGCCATACGCCGGCTCCTTCGTGCTCAGCACATTCGATCAGACAACGAGCCACCTCGACGACGTAATACTTGAGGTCAACCGCCGCTATAACACCGACTTCGTTCCGTTCGAGCATACTGAGATCGACGTGCGGGCTCTCCGAAAGCCGGAGCAGCATGCTGCCGACGGGGCCAGGCGCAGGGAGATAAAAGCAGAGAAGGCACGGGAATTTGAACGCCCCCGATGCCAGCGCCTGCTCGTCCGGGCCGAACACGTCTACCAGCGGTTGGAACCCTTCGGCGTCGCACGGTCTACGACGTAAAGTGAAATCCTGGCATCTCACGCAAGAAACCAAGCGCAAACAGATACGAAGGGTACGGCAGTCCCTATGCCGTGCGCGGCGCACGCATGAATATGACGCGTGAAGTATCACTCATGCTTCTCTGTGCTCGGACGCATCTCGAGGACGATGTGAGGGAACGGATCCGTGCCTGCCTCGACGATGGTGTGGATTGGAAGCGCCTGCTCGCATTGTCCAATACACATGGCGTAACCTCGCTTCTTCACCAGACGCTGCGAGGGTCTTTTGGTGATCGTGTTCCGGCGCCTGTTTTGCAAGACCTGCTCGCCCGGTGCAGGCGGATTGCATTTCGGAATCTCACCAGAACACAAGAGCTTCTGCGCGTGATAAAACTGCTGGAGAGTCATGGGGTACTCGTCCTTCCCTTTAAGGGCCCCGTCCTTGCCGCCGACATTTACCGAAACCTCTCGCTCAGGCAGTTCTCGGACCTCGACGTTCTCGTGCAGCGTAAAGATGTGCCGTGTGCGAAGGCGGTACTTGCAGAAGATGGGTACCAGCCGTATCGGAAGATGAGCCCGGAGCAGGAACTCAGGTTTATCGAGACGCAGATGGGCTATGAGTTCGTCAAGCAGAACCGGGCAGCCGTCGAAATCCACTGGGCTCTACTCAACAAAGTGCATGCGTTTACACTTGAGACAGAACGCCTCTGGGAACGATCCACGACGACGTATCTGGGCGGAGCGACGGTGCGGACTTTCTCGACGGAGGATCTTTTGCTTTACCTATGTGCGCACGGGTCCAAGAGCTTCTGGGCGCGCCTCATCTGGGTCTGCGACGTTGCTGAACTCGTCCGTGCACGACCAGATCTGGATTGGGATTTTGTCCTGGCAGAAGCCGACCGGATTCGTTGCAAGCGCATGTTATTCCTGGGGCTCCATCTGGCAGGCGAATTTCTGGGTGTCGATCTGCCGGAAGCAGTCCGTGATGGCATCGGCAACGATGCAGGTGTGAAATCCCTCGCGAACATCGTGCGGTGCGACATCATCCCGCAAGAGAGGAACTTCCCCGGTATACGGCGCGCGCATTTTCATTTGAGGATGCGGGAGCGCAGGAGGGATCGACTGCCGTATTACATCCATCTCTTCCAGATCTATCTGCTTCGGCGAGGTTCATCGGACAGGAGCTGATGTCTGTGGTACGGAACAGGGGAGCGGCTGCGGCCCCTCACCGGTCAGGATTCCTTATCAGGCGATCGCTAAAGAACCGCTCCCACTTCTCTATATGTGGCGACGGTCTCGTCCAGCATTATTTCGGACGTGAACTTCCGGCGTGCACGCTCGACAGAAGATTGCGACATGCGGGATCGAAGCTCGCTGTTCCCGAGAACCTGGCTCAGACGCTGCGCCAGGTTCTCGTCATCATCGAAAGGTACGATGAAGCCATTGACCGCATCTTCAATCTGCTCGAATGCACCGGCGGCCGGGGTGCGAATGGGAACGACACCGCACAACATGGCCTCCAAAATGACGAGCGGGAAGCCTTCTCTACGGCTGGGGAGTACGAAAGCGTCCGACGCCCAGAGTACCGTACGTGCATCCGTGAACCCGAGCAGGTGCACCTGATCAGCTACGCCGAGGTCCTTTGCCATTCTCTCGATGGCCGATTTCAAGGGTCCAACTCCGCCGAACAAGGCCACCGCAGAACAGCCATCAGATCGAAGTCTCGCGATGGCCCGGAGGAGGACGTCATGCCCCTTTGTGTGGTCGAGACGCCCAACGAGGCACACGACCTTGTCCTCCGGTCGAAGGTTGAAGGATCGGCGCGCAGTGATTCTTTCGGAAACCGAGGGAGGGCGGAAGTGCGACCCCTCCACTCCATGTAGGATCAGCTTCACCCGGCGTGGCTGAACCTTCCACAGGTCCTCCATCACGGTTTGCATATCACGGCTGATGGCGATGACCCGGTTGCCGAGAATCGCGTTCAGGTACTTGTTTGCCCCCGATAGCTTGCGGGCTAGGGCCTCCGTGCGGGGAGGAGGTGTGTTATGGCACGTCGAAACGAGCGGAATTTTGCGGAAACGCCCCGTGACGTAGGCGAAAGGAACGGTGCCGAGACCATGTACGTGGATTACGTCTGGCTTAAAAGATCGGGCCGCAGCGTTCATCCTGAACGTGGACTTTAGCGCATTACCGAGGTTGCCAGACGATCTGATGAAATCCGGGAAAGGCACCTGGAAATACGCTATGCCGCGCGAAGCCATGAACTCACGGCTCAAAGGTGCACCATCCTTCAGCTCGGATGCAGCAATGCCTACGTCCCACTCACGTGCGAGCAACCCTTCCGCCAGCGTCCTAATGTGAGAGGAGATCCCGTTCTTTCCCAGGATACCGGCTACGAAAAGCACGCGTGGCTTTTTCTTTGAGGCCGCCGTCTCGTTTTTCACAGGGTAGGTCGGCATTTAGGAAAATGTAAGCTCGGCAAATGGCCGCTTGTTCCACCGAAGCCTCGCCGAACGGTCAAAGCGTTTTACAATTCGAATGTACAGAGGCTGCCGGGGTCGTAAAAGAGACTGACGATCAGATATGGCTTTCGCTTCACCTTGAAAGATGGCGAGCCATATGTGGCCCCTTCTCATAGCGAATGGTCATCCTGGATAATGAGCAGCAGGGAATAGGACTACGAGCACTCGCAAATGTAATCACGTCCCGACAGCGGCAATATCCAGATCTGTGTATACGTCACGGATCCACCACGCATTACAGTGACCAGTTCAAAGTGGATCCCTTTGGAATCGGAGGAAAGTAGATGCAGTTGCAAGATCCTCACTCTTTATACGGATCTCCCGCAATGAAAGAACGTGCTACGAGGTGTTCTCGCAGGGGCAGGTTATTCCGCAGGCGACGAGCCGGTGTATATACCTTTCGTGATCCGGACCAGGCTCCCTTGGGCCAGTAGTATCCGTAATTGTGGTCCAGTTTGCTAAAGATGGTCTGGTCGGAGACAGCCGCCTAATAGCCTCTGCCGTACACCTTCCGTAAAATCCCACTATCCGTATGACTGACAGGCCTATGAGGAAGCCAGCTTTTTCGACACACCTGAGCGTGCCTGGCGTGCCCGTTGCACTCCTGATAGCTAGCTGCGTAATATTCCTCGCTGCCTGCGATTCAGCCGGAGACAACGGTCCCAAGCCGATCAAAGGGCTGCTTGTGGTCTCTGCCAGAGCGAACATCTTTGCGGCCGGGGCCGCGGAAGTTCCTGATCTTACGGGAGGCGGCGGTCTTGTACCCGAGCTGATTCGGCTTGAAGATGCAACCTACTTGACCTTTACAGAAGTTACCGACAGTGTCACTCCTAACATCACGATGTACGATTTTACGGGGCCGGAGGGTAACGACACCGGCGAGACCAGAATGAGTTCGTATGGTGGGATCACCGGAGTCTTGCACCGCGAACGCTTCATGTTTCTCGCCGGGGTCTTTCTGGGTGATGCCGCTCCATCCCCGCCTGCGCCGGACAGTCTCGACCTTACGGAGATGGGTGGCATGGATGAGGTGAAGAACGTAAATGTCGGGCAGGTATTCTTCATTGGCGACGGTCGTAGCGCCAGTGGCAAGGTGCAGCATTTTTTCGTGCCAGCGGGTGCTACACGTCTGTTTCTTGGATTTGCCGATCATGACAGGGGCATCCTGGTGCCGGGGTATTATGACGACAATAAGGGAGGCATCGGTGTACATTACGAACTGCACAAGGGCGAATAGTAGGATATCGTGACGTGGTGGTGCATTAGGCGAGTCATGTAATTGGCCTCGGTGGTACGACTTTCTGCTGATGGCACTCGGAGCCACAGACAGCGTAAGTAAGTTTTGCGCCCGGCTGTACTCGTGCTGCAACTTGCAGTGCAAGGGATCGGGCCAGCATACCGGTCGGGCCTCGCCATTTCCCCGGAGGTCTCACCACGTCTGAGCAGCCCGTGGCTCGTGCAAGAGAATCGTTGCAGTGGTCTGTGCCGGGCGACACCCGTGCAGAACCTGTCGGGATAAGTTGATGCGTACGCTTCAGGTCGTGACGGCTTTACCCGGAAAAACAACCGATGCGGGACGTGAGATGGAGGAGGAGATGGGGCGCCGGAATATCGGAAGCGATTTTCCACTGCGCGCTTTTTTCGGGCATCACAAATGCGCAACCGGATGGGTCGACGGTGTCCTCATGGAAATCTGTTTCCATATGGGGATTAAGTTCAATATCGTGCATCAACCCATCCATTTTGAGGGCATGGGGTCACTGGAGGGGTTTGTCGATCATCATCGAACAGACTTTCTAGCCTACACGAATGCCAACCGCAGCTATGTAAATGGCTTGCGCGTATATCGGGGTTTTCACGTCGTGCGCGATCCGAGGGACGTGATCGTTTCCGCTTTCTTTTCCCATCTCTATAGCCATCCGACCAGGAATTGGCCCGAACTCGAGGCTCATAGAACGGCGCTGCAGAACGTTCCGAAGGAGGAAGGGCTGCTTCTGGAGATGGAGTTTAGCCGGCCGAACCTTAAGGAGATGTTCACTTGGGATTATGGCCAGGAGCATATCCTGGAGTTGAAAATGGAGGAACTCACAATGGATCCTGTGCGCGGTTTTACGCGGGTGGCACAGTTCCTCGATTTACTCGATCAAGACGAACCTGAAGGGGTTCGCAGATGGATCGGGATGGCGAGCCTGAAAATGAACCGGTTGAACCAGAGGGGCCGCCGCTTTATGCCCGGCCAGGTGCCCATGTTTCCCGTGCCGCGGCGCAGGCTGTCACGCATCAGTGCTTCTGCCCTGGAGGGCATCATCCAGAAGAAGAACTTCTCAAAGATGGCAGGCGGCCGTCGGCGTGGCCAGGAAGACGTCACGAGCCATTATCGCCGGGGCATTCCCGGAGATTGGAAGAACCACTTCACGCCGGAACACGTCCGGTATTTTAAGGACGAGTATGGCGGCCTCCTCGTGAAACTTGGATATGAGGCGGATGAGAACTGGTAACATGCGCCGTATGAGTGGAGAGCCCTGAGCGCTTGCGAAGAGAGGTGTGCGAACGTGCCATCCCGGCGCTATGCGCACTACGTTCCCGCGTGTGTGCAAGTAGACCATGCGCAGTTCTGGAAGTGGGTACGAGAACGCGTCGTCGCGATGCCTTGAGATCCCGTCGAGAATCGATTGTTTATAGCGGAAAGCATGGCTGCCAACTCCCGAACTGGCCCTTTGCACTGCACGTGATACACGGGCAGTCTGTCTTCTGGCACACATTCTGCAATTGTACCCAAAGTGTAATTTTATTGGATATAGGCTTAACGTTTTTACATGCGACGCGCACGTTCCTTCCTCCTCGTTGCCAGTTCTGTTTTCTTGCTCGTTGGCGCATACGCATGGCGCATGCCGTCCCCGCAAGAACTTCTGCATCGTCGTGCCGCACTCGTCGTGTTGTCGAACAGTTCGTACGAGGCCGTTCCGCGAGTAGAAAATGCGCAAGGAGTGGCTGACATTTCACTTCCGATCCGCGTCTTCTCGGGTACAGGAACTGCGACCCAGTCCATTACGGTGAACGTTGACAATAGCGACGGCAAGGTCGACCGTCTCTGGCTGCAGGTTCACGAACCTTCTTACAAGTATGGAGACGGGAGCCGGGCGAGTGAAGGCTTGAGATATGGGGACAAGTCATCGCCCGCAGGCAGTCCCAAGATGTGGGTGCGTGTGAATGGTGGGGAGTGGGTAAAAGTGGATAACAAGACAGCTATCTGCGCCAGGAACGAAGTCCAACTGGAGGGCATCGGCGGGGGATTTGAAACGGTACGTTTTACCATACGCGCCGCCGGTGTGAGGAACGGTGCGAACAAGATCGACTTCTATTTCAACGGGACAGAAGGTTTTAGCAGTGGTTTTCGTGTTCTCAACTTCAATTTCTTGCCTGGAGGCTACGCGGGCGATCTGACGGAAGCTGCTATCGACGCCGCCGGGGCAGGGCGTGTGACGGATAACCTGGTCTACGAAGACTTCTCGCGGTGGACGGCTCCGGCCGGCTACGGCTCCGCAGGACAGATCAGTGAGGGAAAAAGGGTATACGAGACGGCACCGCTGGTAGAGTTTCCTGGCGGACCGGCCATTCGAGCGTCGTGTTCAGATTGTCATGCCAGCAATGGACGTGATCTCAAGTTCTACAACTTCTCCAATGAGGCTATCGTCGCACGGAGCGAATTTCACGGCCTGTCTGCTACGCAGGCGAACCAGGTAGCGGCATACATTCGCTCGTTGGACTTTCCTGCCGTGGGTACTCCCTGGGACCCCCCCTACCAACCTGGTCCAACCCGCAAAATTCCTACCATGGGGGATTGCATTCAGGGGAGACCACTTGATGACTTGCCGCAGCATTGCTGGGCGGCCGGTGCAGGTCTGGGCTGGGTGCTCGAGAATGACGAAGAGATGTTCCCCTACTTGTTCCCGAACGGCATCACGCAGAGCGCCGTCGATGTAGACAGTACACTCAACTTGCGTCAACTCCCTATCTCAATTGAACTGCCGGACTGGAACGAATGGCTCCCCCGTGAGCATCCCAAGGACGTATGGAGAACTGACTTTACATCAAGCGACGTTATTTCCTCCTACAAAAATCTACTCCGCACCATCGACGGCCGCGCAGAGCAGGCCAAGCATGACGGGAGCGCGCTGAAAGCCATTGAAGAGTGGGGGAGCAGCTTTCTCAAATTCCGTCAAACGACGGGGCAGGACGACTACTTTGGGGGTTACGGCAGATCTATTGCCGAAGATAAAGCCATCGCGGATCATACACTGGGGCTCGGCCAGTGGTTTGTGGTAAAGCAATGGGAGATCATGACTTCCTATGGCCTGGAGGATATGGCTCCCTTAATGTACAAATACGGCGAGAAGCGGAGTTGGGTTGGGGAGTACCGATCCGTATTCGACGTGGCGCCTCATATCCTGGCGACCGGGATGCTGAGCCGTACCTGGCCACACGGAAGCGCCCTTCAGTGGACATACTTCACGACGAGTTGGTATCAGCTTCAGTTGATTCTAAATGCAGGTAACCGGGCAGGCATCTCCCTTCGCCCGGTTGATTGGAAGTACCAGTTCAAGTTCCTGCACGGGCCATGGTCGAAGGAGGAGCCATATCGCTACCTGGCTAGCTACGTGAAGCTATTACAACAGGACAACAACGAGAACGGAGTGGATGACGGTGACTTGAAAGGATGGTACTGGCGGCACATAACGCCGACGTGGTTCTTCGGCGACGCACCGTCCAAGCACCGGCCGCTTCAATCACTGGGTTATCCCCTGGAAGGCCGTGTGCTCACGCCCGTAATGCAGACGTGGATCAAAAAGACCATGCGGCATCCTCCGAGTGATTGGACCTACCGCGAGGATGGCTCGATGAGTGGGGTTACGAGTGCTTCATATCAGCCTACGCCCTACACGGGCGGCAAATGGTGGCCCGGGGCTTACTATGCCGACTACCTCTACCGGGTGATACCCGCCCTGGACGGACTGGGGGTGACGAAGTCCACGCTGGACTCCATGGCGGCCTGGGGGGCGATGATGTGGCCTAAGGGAGACTGGAACTCCCTCGTCGACCATTCGGATGACTCGGGTGCCGGAGGTACAATACGGGTCAAAGCGTTCGCCAGTCCCATAAACCACGCCGCATACAGTCTAGGTGAGGCGATAACGTTCTCCGGCACGACTACGGATGACGGATCCATCGTCAGAATGGAAGGATGGGCCGACGGCAACAAGCTGTGTGAGGATGAAACGGTGCCATTTAGCTGCACCTGGACGCCACAGGTGGCATTGAGCTATCGATGTTCGATCAAGTTCACCGACCGTCAGGGAAACACGATTTCGAGCGAATTGCGGAGCTTCGACGTGCTCCCGAAAGGGGTTTCCGTCAGCCATCTGACACTCACTCCAGGATGGAACGTCGTTTCGCTATCTACTGTGCCGGCAGACACCAGCATCCGGGCCATACTCAGCCCCGTGCTCGCCGACATCGTCATCGTCAAAGATGCCGATGGGCGCGTCTTCAGCCCTGAGCAGGGGATTGCACAGTTAGAATTCTGGAGCCCAGGAAAAGCATACATGGTGTATGCAAAGCGTGAACTCACGTTGTCGATTCCTGGTAAAGCTCTTGCCTCTCAGCAGATGTCGGTGTCGCTTCAAAAGGGTTGGAATTGGGTTCCTTACCTTCGTAGCTGGGACATGGACATTGAAGAAGCCTTGAGTAGCATTTCTTCGGCACTTGTCCTGGCTACCAATTCTGAAGGGGACGTGTACTATCCCGCCTCTAACATCAACGGCATCGGGATGATGTATCCGGGCCAGGGATACAAAATATTCGTCGAGCGACCCTGTACTCTGATCTATCCGGCGAATGAGTCATATACCTCTGCCATTGCAGCTAAACGGCGTGTCGCTCAGGGCAATGCTGGTGGGGCAGTTCGCGTGGACGTCAATGGCTGACAGCGAAGATAGAGACCCGCCGCTGTTAGTATTTCATAGTATGCCTAACGGCTGGCAAGCGTGTGCAGGCGTTTCTCCAACGTATATGAAGGGGTCTCCAATGCACCGGGGTGGAACCTATGGACCAGTCCATACTGGTCGTAGTTGTGTGGCCGTTTCCGCTCACGCATAACTTGCTTGATTGCATACAATCGACGCAAAGCCAGCGTTTCCCGGCAGTCAACCCCCTGCGGGAACAAGTATCTCCACTCGATCCGGCTTGCCACATGGGCGAACAGCAGCAAAAAGTACCCTTTGGCCAGCGAGAGGCAGAGACGCAGGCTGCTTTCCCTCCACGTGCCCTTATGTAAATGGCGCCAGTGGTAGTCGATGTAGCCTGTCGACCGCCCCAGGTTTTCTGCTATGCTGAGAAAGGTCGCACGGGACAGGCGCGTAGCGTCGAGATGATGCTCAACGGGTGAATCAAACGCCGACGTGATCGTAAAGCCGGCCTGTAGCAGTTGAAGAGAAAAAAGCGTCTCCTCTTCAAAGCCCAGGGCGCCGGGTCCGAGTTCGGTATCAAAGGATGGAACCGTCTCCAGCACGTGCCTGGCGAATGACATGCTAGCTCCGACCAGACGTTGGGGGTGATCTTTCGACAGCGCTTTCGTTATGCCTGGTGGGGCAGTCGCTCTCGGCATCCGCATCCAGGGTTTCACCAGGTGATGCGCCAGGATGACCTCGCCCGCGACGGCATCTGCAGTGCCTTTCAGGATCGGTTCGCACATGGATGAAATCCATTGGCGGGGAACCCGCACGTCATCGTCAGTGAAGAGGAGGATTCTTCCGCTTGAGGCGCGGATACCTGCGTTGCATGCCCTCGCTTTACCGGGGCGGGGTTCCTGTACGATTCGGACAGACATGCAGGGCATGCTGAACGCTTGCATCACCTCGAGGGTATGATCATCCGATCCGTTGTTAACCAGGATGAGTTCAACGGACAGATCCTCGGGGATTTCGAGCCCAGCTATCGAAGCCAGTGTCTGCCGTAAGTCCTCGGCGCGGTTATGGGTACATAGAATGAGCGAGATGGGCGTCGGCATGCGCAAATCCTCTCCGGGGTTCCACTCTCTTGATCACGCCGTTGGGAACGGATGCACGATCAGGCGGGCATATTTCTCGGTATCCTGCGGGATCGTATTCGTTTTGTCGTTTGACGTAGCAGTTGGCCTGCCTGCTTTCGCAGTTCCAGAGTTGTAGGAGGCATCATCAGAACGTTTAACACGCTCCGCGCATACAGCGGGATGGTCCTCGATAACTTAAAGCCTCTCTGGGATGCAATCTCCGGAAGTCTCTCGAAAAGGACCTCGGCCCATTGTGCTGTGATCCGTGCAGGTGTAAACTCGCGAGCCCGAATACGTCCATTCTCGACCATGGCTGTGTAGAGCCGGGGCTGGCTTGTCAGCTTCGAAATCGCAGCCATTGTTTCGTCTACCGAGTCCACTTCAATAAAGTCCAGGCTGGACCGACGCAGCTCACGGAAGGCGTATTCGGGTCCGACCAGGGCAGGGGCGCCTGCATGCCAGGCGTTGACCAACTTTGAGGCAGGCTTCTCACACCGGAGCTTGCTGCTGCTCCAGTCGGGGCGTACGGCCAGTACCAGGTCCGTTGTGGAGTAATTATGCCAAGCCGGTTGCACTCCGTCTCTGGGTACTGCCTCATCGAGCACCAGGTCGTTCTCGTTTAGAAAACGCACGAAACGTTCAGAGTGGAACTCCTGGCGCAGGCTGCCCGGACGCCCTTTGAATGAAATGGTGCGGATAGTGTCACCGCGTGCGGCATCGCGCGGAATAAGGCAGGGCTGGGGCCAGTGAGGAATGAAGAAGACGCGCTGGTCATCGGCAAACCTGCCGTTCTGAACGATTTCCGCATCTGCAAAGGGGGTCCGGAAACCTTCTACGTCGGCACGTATGCTCAGCACGAAAAGCTGCCGGTTCGGCCGTCTGAATTGTCTGACAAATGCTTGCTTGAAGTCGCCTTCGGCCAGGACGACCAGAATCCCGTGGTTCGGAATGTCAGCGGAGATGGAAACATCGTATCCTGCTCGCCGGAGACGTAGATACGTCTGCACTACCCATGCGCGGCGGCGGCTCTTGGCACCAAGCCAGGGCTCGCTGCTATTCAAATCGAAGGTGCGAAACCGCACGAGATCCTCGTGATCCGGATAGAAGAAAGTCACGTGGAGTTGGTTCATACAATGCGGGCGCTTTCGGTCGGAATCACATTGCTGCGTGTTTTTATTCCCCGGCTATTTTAGCATACAAATCAGTATCGTTTTGTAACGAACTGATGACGGGATAAAAGATGTAACAAGCATCGAACATAAAGTCTCCGGTAAATTCACTTTAATTAGACCAGCATCATAGCAGTCGGCCAGGACGGCGTAAACTGGATGAGCGAAGTGCATTTGTACATTTGACGAGGACTGTATGAGCGGGGAGAACGGAGCAAGACAACATGGTCCGATTGTCCTTGTGTGCGCAGCGGACGATACGTACGCGATGCCGCTAGCGGTGACACTGTACTCTGCACTGGCTCATGTTCGCAGCGGTAGCGAGATCCGCCTTTACGTTCTGGACGGCGGAATCAGTGAGCGAAACCGGGCACGGTTGTACCATGTGTGCCGATCCGAGCGCGTCGCTTTGCAAATCGAATGGGTCAGGCCGGATGCCTCGGTTCTCTCCGGCCTCGAGGGTTGCAAGTGGATCAGCCCAGCCGCTTATCTCCGTCTTTTGATTCCGGACGTCGTGCCGGAAGGGTTGAACAAAGCGATTTACCTGGATTGTGATCTGATCGTAGAGGCAGACCTCGCTCAATTGTGGGAAGAAGAAATGGGGGACCAGGCCGTACTGGCTGTGCGGGACTTTGGTGTGCCGTACGTTTCTTCCAGGTATGGCATTCGCCAGTATGCTGACCTCGGGCTCTCAGCCGACCAGCCGTACCTGAATTCTGGAGTGCTGGTGATGAACCTGAAGCGCTGGCGCGAGGAGTGCGTGCGTGAGAAGGTGGTCCAGTACGTGAACGCGTTCCGCGAGGATCTCCAGTTTGCCGACCAGGATGGGCTCAACGTGGTACTGGCAGAGCGATGGGGGATGCTCGAAGAGAGGTGGAACGTCTCGCCCAGACTCTGGCGCCTCGATACTTCCAAGAGAACCGGAAGAGATGCCGCATTCCGAGAGGAGTTGGGGTCGATGCGAGAAGAGATCCTGACCCAGCCACATATTTTTCATTTCTGCGGAGCCTCGAAGCCGTGGCACCTCAGGGTCACTGACGGTAGAGATCGGGTTGGTGCAGCCGAGCTGCGCTGGGTGTACTATCTGCGAGTGAGCGGGTGGCGCGGATCTTTCGCGAGCGCAGTTTGGCTGATGAAGTGGAGACTGGGACGACTCTGGTTAACTGCGAAAACCAGATCGAGGCCGCATCGGAACAAGCTGCGGCAGCGCATGGGCAAGCTGGTGCCCCAGAACGCTTGAGGGCGGACGAAGACACATAGCGGTTGCGACCTGAAACGCGAAGAGGAGTGCATCCAAAGCGCGTGCCGTCCTCCATTCGAATCAAGCTGTGACGACGGTTAGCGTTACAATTGGGGACGAGCGTGCGCCTTTCTGCACGGCTGACGATACAACATGCTAACATTCTCGCGTTCTGCTTTGGGTTATTTTGCGGGTGGGTGGACACAATGGAATGTGCCTGTTTGAAGCAGGGTTCTATGCGTTCCTGCGCAGAGGTAAACGAAAAGACGGCGCCCATGAACAACGTACCTGTCATCTCGCGGACCGTTCGGCGCGCCGGAAAACGGCTAAAGGAAATAGTGCCCGATCAACTGGTCGAGCAAATCCAGATGTACCTACAGGATTTTGTGAAGCGCCCGCCGATCCTTGTATATCAGATGGGCAAGGTTGGCTCAATGTCGATATACGAGGCGCTTCAAAGGGCCCGTTTGAGGAATCCTGTCTACCACGTCCACTTTTTGTCTCCGATTCACCTGGAGCAGGAAATTCAGCGTTTTGCCGTGGTCAGGAAGGAGACCGCCGTGGATCCTAAGGCTTTACATCACCTCCATACCGGGCGGCTGCTCCATGAGAAGCTTCGGCGTAAGCCCGACGTACCGCTCTACATCGTAACAGGTGTGCGAGAACCTGTTAGTTGGGCGCTGTCGAGATTCTTTCAACACGTCCATTATTTCTGCCCCGAGCTACTCGATGAGGATGGTACGGCGCGGGAACAGGAAACTCTCGAGTATTTGCAAGGGATGTTTGCGAGGCTCGGCGATAAGCGCAATCCGGCCACCGATTGGTTCGACGTTGAACTGGCAAGCAAGTGGTTTGACGTCGAGTTTAAGGATACCCTGGGCATTGACGTATACCAGAAGCCTTTTGACCGAGAGAAAGGCTACTCTATTCTTGAATCTGGCAGGCAACACGTGCTGATTTTGCGGCAGGAGGATCTCCGAAAGACCCTTCCTGGCGTGCTCCGAGGGTTCTTGCCCACGGACCAGCCAATAGAGATCAAAGAAGCGAACGTTGGGAGCAAAAGGATGCACGGACATGCCTATTCGTTTGTAAAGAACCACCTCAGCATTTCTCCCGAGATTTGTGAGCGACTCTATTCCACGAAGTACGTGCGTCATTTCTACGACGACGAGGAAATCGCAGGCTTCGTTGGAAAATGGCGGGATCGTGCCGTAGAGGTAGCGGTCTAGCAAAACAGACCAATCGTGTTCGTAGGAGGCGTCTGTGTGCAGGCTGCATGGTTGGAAACGAAACGACGATGCACAATGGATAGGATACCTGTCGTCACCAGAACCATTCGAGGTGCCAGGAGGCGTTTGAGGAAAGTGACGTCCAACCGTTTGATCGAGAAGATCAGGATAGGTCTACAGGACTTTTCGAAGCATCCGCCGATCCTCGTGTACCAGATGGGCAAAGTCGGCTCGACAACAATTTACCGGTCGCTCCAAACGGCCAAACTGCTGAACCCCGTCTATCATATCCATTACTTATCACCCGGCAACTTAGAGTGGGACGAGCAGCGATTTGTGTTAGCCAGGCAGAAGAAGATCCTGGAGCCCAAGACCCTGCAACATATTCAGACGGGACATTTGCTCCGCAGTAAGCTCCTGCGGCAAGCGGATGCGCCACTTTATATCATCACGGGTGTACGAGAACCCGTCAGTTGGACCCTGTCATCCTTCTTTCAGAATATCCACTACTTTTGTCCGGATCTCCTGGACGAGGATGGGAGAGCACGAGAACAGGACACCCTACGGTATCTTCAGAGCATGTTCGCGAGGTTCGACGAGAAGCGTGACCTGGCCAGCAACTGGTTTGATATCGAGTTTAAGAAGTTTTTTGATGTAGACATATATCAGGTACCCTTCAACTGCAGGAAGGGGTACACCATTCTGGAACATGGCAGGCTGCACGTACTGATTCTTCGGCAGGAGGATCTCCGAAGAACTCTTTCCGGAGCGCTGCGCGAGTTTCTGGCTATAGATCAGCCGATTGAGGTGAAAGAATCGAATGTCGGGACCCACAAGAAACACCGCCAGGCCTATACGTTTGTGAAAGATAACATTCGCATTCCATCTGAAGTCTGCGAACGTATCTATTCCACGAAGTACGTGCGTCACTTCTACGACGAAAATACGATTGCAGGCTTCGTTCAAAAGTGGCGTGATCGCACCGCAGAATACGCGACCTGACAAGCCCGATCAGTACCGACAGGAGGCTCTCAAAATTTTGTACAGACAGCGTTGGAGAAGGGTTGTTGGATCTACCCAGTAGACCGAGGATGAGGTGTCTGGAATCGCGGGCTTATATTACTTCGACGGGCGGCAGGTAGGCCCGGGCCTCATGGAGCATATGGTGGACAGCATGGCTGGCCACCGGGGTCCCGACGCGCAGGCCGTATGGTCCGATGGGCAGATCGGGCTCGCGCACTGTATGCTCTACACGACGCCGGAATCGCTCTCTGAGCATCTTCCCGCTGCGAACTGTGCCGGCAACATCGTCATAACAGCCGATGCTCGCATAGATAATAGGGAAGAACTACTGGCCGCTCTGGGGAGGAGTGTGCTCGGGCAGGACTGCGCCGACAGCCAATTGCTACTCGCCGGGTACGAGCGGTGGGGGGAGGCTGTCGTGAGTCACCTGGTCGGCGACTTCGCTTTCGTCGTGTGGGATGCGCGCGCCCGGCGCTTGTTTTGCGCCGTGGATCAGCTTGGTGCGGGCCAGCTCTATTATACCCATCGGCCGAATCGGTTTTTCGCCTGCGGCTCCGAGATCAAGGCTCTCGCCGCTACCGATGAGGTGGTGCTAGAAATCGATGAGGTTCGTCTCGGTGAATCACTCGCATGGATGCGCCGCCCCCCTGACTCGACGGTCTTCAAAGGTGTCTCGAAGCTGCCTCCTGCCCATGCCATGAGCATCGAACCGGCGGGTATCAAGCTGTGGCGATACTGGACCATCGAACCGTCCGAGGAGGCAACACAGCTAAACCGGGAAGCGTGCACAGAGCGGTTCCTGGAATTATTTACCGAAGCGGTCCGTTGCCGCATTCGAAGCGCCTACCCGGTTGGAATTGAATTAAGCGGCGGGCTTGACTCCTCGTTCGTCACGGGAGTGGCTCGAAGTATTGTAGAACGAGAGGGCGGCCCTGATCTCAAGACGTACTCGAACGTGTACGACGACGTAGCAGGTAGTGACGAGCGATACTACATACGTCAAATGCTGGCCCTCGGGGGTCTAGAGCCGCATTTCATCCGGTCGGATCAATATGGGCCGCTGAGTACCGCCCGGGACATGTACGACTACCTGGACGACGGGCGCATGGGAGTGGGCGGGACGTATCGGAGGTGGCAGTTGTTCAAAACGGCGAAACAAACCGGCGCCCGCGTGCTGTTGACAGGCATCGATGGGGATACCACCGTCTCGCATGGCAGGGAGTATTTCGCAGAGCTTGCCGCTGAGGAGCGCTGGGACGATTTTGCGCGAGAAGCGGAACAGTATGTTGGGCGTTTGGGCCAGGAGCGGGCGAGCTACGACACCCAGGAGGCGTCCATTGATTCCCCCTCGCTCATCCTACAGAAAGCCGGATATCCG
>DASSAV010000054.1:0-2501 GCA_035699265.1 Rhodothermales bacterium | reverse complement strand
GCCTCGCGGGAAAGGACCGGGTGGCAGGCCGTAAACACGAGGCGCAGGAGGTCGTCTCCCACGTGATCATCTATGGCGGCGTCGAGATCCGGCATATCCGTCTCCTGCTGAAATTCGATCTCTCGTCCCACTTCCTCGTGTTTCCGCTCCCGCATGGTATTACGGCGCAAGTGGTCGAGTGCGCGATGCTTGGCAGTGGCCATGAGCCAGGCGCCGGGATTGTCCGGAATGCCGGACTCCGGCCACTGTTCGAGCGCGGCGACGAGCGCGTCTTGCGCGAGATCCTCGGCGACGCCGACATCCCGCACGATCCGCGCCAGGCCGGCGATGAGCCTGGCCGATTCGATCCGCCAGACTGCGTCGATGGTTCGATGGGTATCGGAAACGGGCACGTCAACCAGTACCGGTCTATACGCTGTCAGGTGCGGCGTTGGCGAACGATCGGCCTCTGGCGGCGAGGGCATGGCGGATCTGATCCAGCGCTTTCGGTCCCATGCCGTGCAGCTTCAAGACCTCGGCCTCGCTGACCCTGGTGAACTGCTCAAGCCGCACGTATCCGGCGGCAGCGAGCGCCCGCTGGGCGGGCCGGGCCAACCCCGATGGAAGGTCGCTTTCTTCTTTCATGACGGTGCCTCCTGCTGCCTGTAGATGCCGTACCTATGACTAATAATCGCTAACCACACCGGCAATCCGGAACGTGGAATGCGCAGGCTGAAGTCCTGCGGCTACAGAACACGCAGGCTAAAGACCTGCGGCTACAATCGAGGTTTTGTTAAAGGTTCTTATGTGAACAGATCTCGTAAAGCCCTGTTACGCGAAGATCTGGCGGACCTCGACTTCGCCCTCCCAGCCGGGCCAGTGTTCCTTGTGCAGGTTCATCAGCCACACGGCGTGCTCGACGGCTTTTTCTTTCGACGCCAGCTCCATCACCGCGTAGCCGCCGACCACTTCTTTCGCTTCGGTAAAGGGGCCGTCGGTCACGGCCAGTTTACCGTCGGACAGCCGGACGCGCGCGCTCATCGCGGTCGCGGCGAGCCCACCCATATCGATCATCGTGCCGTCTCGCATCGCCTCCTCGCTGGCCTTATCCATGGCGTCCACGAGCCCCTGCGGTGGAGGAACCCCGTTTTCGGCGGTCTTGACCATCATCATGAATCGCATCGTCTTTCTCCTGATTGGTTTGGAAATGCAGGCGGGCACATCGGCGGGATGCCCCTAAAATACAGGCGGAGACCCCGGTAGTGTGTCTCTACCGAAATGAACGATTGGCTTGAAAGGAGAATCCGGGGTCCGTTTCGTCTCGCAAGCCCTACTGGCAGGTTTGGTTCATGTTGCGTATTCTCGTGGTTCACAAAAGGGCTCCGATCAACCTGAGACTTCCGAGGCCGTCATGGAAACAGGCACGTCCGAATACCTCTTGATCTTCCGCGAGTCGACACCCGAGGTCTACGAAGCGATGTCCCAACAGCAGTTGCGGCAGGCTCTGGACCGGTGGAACGGCTGGTGCGACAGCCTGGCAGCACAGGGGAAGCTGCACAGCGGCCATCCGTTGATGCCTGAAGCCCGGTTGGTCGCCGGGACGCGGGACAGGCGCGTCCTCGACGGTCCGTTTGCCGAGGCGAAGGAGCTCATCGGCGGCTACTTTCTGATAACGGCCGCCGGCATGGACGAGGCGACGGCCATCGCGGAGGAGTGTCCGAACCTGCCCTACGGTATGACGGTCGAGGTCCGTCCGATTGCGGGGGCCTGCCACCTCGCCCGGTCGCTCGGCTGGGAGACGATGCGGGAGCCGGTCGGCGCCTAGCCTGCAGATCCTTCCGGCTGGCCGCCGCTGATCATCCAGGGAATGCCGAATCGATCGACGAGCATGCCGAAGCGGGGCGCCCAGAAGGTTTGCTGAATCGGCATCTCCACCTTCCCGCCTTCGGCCAGTGCGTGATAGACGCGTTCCGCTTCCGCCGGATCGTCGATTCCGAGGGACACGTACATGTCGTTTGCGTCCCAACTCTTCCCTTTCGTTTCGCCCTGTTTCTGCGGGGGGCGATCCGAACCCATCAGTACCTGGCCGTCCACGACGAGGCGGGCGTGCAGGATGGCGCTTCGCCATTCAGGCGACAGTTCCTCTGCATTGGGCATGTCCGCGTGGGTCATCATGGCTTCGATTTTCCCGCCGAGAAGCTGCTCGTAGAACTCGAAGGCTTCCTTGCACTGGCCGTTGAAGTTGAGATAAGGGTCGATTTGCATGGTATGCTCGGGTTGAAAGTTGGAAAGTTGGAAAGTTGAAGGTTGCCGGGCTACCGGGCCTGCATTTCGGGGAATCCGGCTGCTGCTTCCTGAACATCGGCGGGGAAGTCCGAGAACTCCTGTACCTGGCGAACCTCGATCACCTCGTTGTCTGAGCCGGGGCAGCGCTTCGCCCATTCGATGGCCTCCTCCTTCGACTTCACCTGGATCACCCAGTAACCGCCGAGCACCTCTTTCGCCTCGGCGAAGGGTCCGTC
>DASSAV010000053.1:0-5148 GCA_035699265.1 Rhodothermales bacterium | reverse complement strand
ATGGCGTGCAGGGCGTCGAGGTAGCCCTTCTCAGGGATCATATTGCTCAGGAACAGGAGTCGAACGGACGTACGCTGCTTCCGGTGCTCCTGTTTGGCCTGGACCTCCTGCGGCGTGCAGAGGACGTCGGCGTCGATGGTGTTCGGGATAGAGGTTCGCCGGTTCTCGGGGATCCACGGCGCACATGCAGCGGCGAGAGATGGATCCAGAAAGACGAAGATGCTGATCCTGTGCGCGAGTCTCAGGGCGGAGGCCCTGGTCAGTGGGTGCCGGAAGAGCTGATCGAAGTTTCCCCAGTGGACCACCGCTAAGACGGGCCGGGTGCGGCCGAACGCAGGCGCTGTCACGAGCAGGTCCCGTATATGGCCGAGTGGGGTAGGGGAGATGCTGGTCCACAACACCGGGCTGTCAGGATATCGCTGTAACCCGGCCTGGAGACGCTCGCGGAGGCTAAGATAGTGCCGGACTCGGCTCCACCGGAAGCGAATGTCTGCTTCGGTGTGCTCAGAGGCAGCAGACAGGTCGAGCGTGTGCACGTCGAAGTCGCCAGATAGCATCGCCGCCAGACGGCGGGTTGCGAGGCTCTGGCCGTCGAGAGGTGGGGGAAAACGGCCGAGGACGATAACGCCGGTATGCTCCTCTGGGGTCGTTTCGGTCAAGTGCATACGATGGGGAGGCTGGGACCCGTTCTGCGGAAGAGTAGGGGGCGGCTCGTTATTCAGCAATCGCGTGGAACGCGGATACGTCGCGTGTGGCCAGGTTCAGTCCCAGCAGGGCCGTTCGAGCGACGGGATTGAAACTGCGTTGGCATCGTGCGGAGCCTGCTTCAATCGCCTGCCAGAGTCCTTTCGCAAATCGCTCGGGTCCCCAATCCGAAATGATCGCGCGGGACCGCTCGCCCATGCGGGTTCTCAGTGAGGAGTCGGAAGCGATCTGTACCATAAGGCGGGCGAGGGTGGGCGCATCGGCGGGATCGAACCGGAATCCATTCTCTCCGTCTTGGACGAGATCCTGTGCACAGCCCGCGTGCTCAGACACAAGCACCGGCAGCCCGGCGGCCATAGCTTCGTTGACGACGAGGCCCCATTGCTCCATAAAGGCCGGGTGTACGAACACATCTGCCAGGCCGTAGTAGGCAGGGATCTCGTCGATCTGGCGGAACCCTGAGAATGTAACCCCTTCGATTGCGGTCGTGCGAACCTGCTCCGTGAGCCGTTGCCGCTCAGGTCCGTCTCCCAAAAGGACGAGGCGCCAGGGGGCAGGCACCTGCGCACGATAATATCCGTAGGCCCGAAGGAGTCCATCCAGATTCTTGCGGGCGACAAACCGGCCCGAGGCCAGGAAAAACGGAGCGTCGTGGTCCAGGCCGGGCAAGTGACGGTACCGGTCCGGGCAACTGCGGGCCTCCTCGGCACCGGCGGCGAAATAGTCATTGTCGATCACATCGTAGCCGTCGAAAACAGACTTCGGTGGGACCCCCAGTTTTTCGCAGTAGGCACGTTGCGGGCTGCCTCCGACGAGGGCAGCGTCGAACTGGCGTACGAGGCGGGATTTTAGATACTCTCGCAGCACGGATCGTGGGGCGTCGTCTTCCTTGCTGGCGGACATCAGGACGGCCGTACGACGTCTGCTGCGGCACCAGTACAGGCAAGCCCGTGCATCCGGCGTGCTGTAGCTCGTGATGGCAACGGCGTCCGGATCCAGTTCCTCCAGACGATTCAGAACGTGGGTATGGATCTCGGCTGGCTTCAGGTCCTCAAATACGCGCCCCGGGAATACCTGCTCACGGCGGAAGGGAGTGGCGCCGCTCTCGATGCGCCATGCATAGGTGGCATCGGAGCCGGCCGTCTCCAGGCCGACCAGTTCGACTCCCCGCCCGCCGAAAAAGCTGTGCGCCGCTCGGAGCCGGGCCAGGTGGTAGGGGCCGAATCGGGGCCACTGGACGACGACGCGCTTCATACTTTCAGGGTCAGGCCGCGAGCACGTCGCCGCGCAGGCGGCCGGCCCGGTGAAGCTCGGATGCAATCCACTCATAGGTGGGCCTGAGGCCCTCGCGTAGTGCGATCTGTGGCTCCCAGCCGAGTACCTGCCGCAGGAGGGTGTTGTCGCTATTGCGGCCCCGGACCCCCTGCGGCTTGGACAGGTCGTGCTGCTTCCGAAGCGTCTTCCCAGCTATGCCAGCGACCATATCTACGAGCTCATTGATCGTGACCAGTTCCTCGGTGCCGAGGTTGAGCGGCTCGTGGTAGTCGGAGCGCATCAGCCGGTAGACGCCTTCCAGGCAGTCGTCGATGCACATGAAGGAGCGTGTCTGTTTGCCGTCGCCCCATACTTCGATCTCGCCGCCGTCCTCCGTCAGTGCTACTTTCCGGCAGATGGCGGCGGGGGCCTTTTCCTTGCCGCCTTCATAGGTCCCGAGCGGGCCGTACACGTTGTGGAAACGGACGACACGCGTCGCGATGCCGAAGTCCTGCCGGTAATACTGGCAGAGCTTCTCCATGTACAGCTTCTCCAGGCCGTAGCCCTCTTCCGGATCGGCGGGCCAGGCATCCGATTCTTTCAGCGCGGTGACCTCCGGGTTCTTCTGCAGGTATTGCGGATAGACACACGCGGAGGAGGAATACAGCAGGCGTGAGATGCCGTTGATCCGGGCGGCCTCGAGTACGTTCAGGTTGATGTACGTGTCGTTCCGCGCGATATCGGCGTGATTGGACGTGATGTACCCGATCCCCCCCATGTCGGCGGCGAGGTGATATACCTCGTCGATGCCGCGCGTGGCGATCAAGGCGTTGTCGAGCCGTCGCAGATCCAGGATCTCGAACGCGTCGGCAGCGCTCTCCTCGTATTCGGGGTACTTGAGGTCGACGCCGCGCACCCGGTACCCTTTATCGCGCAGGTATTTGACCAGGTGATGCCCGATGAAGCCACCGGCGCCGGTGACCAGGGCGTGGGAATGTTGGCGTCCATTTTCAGATATGCTCACGATCACAGCCTCGTTGGTTACAGTGGGGCGAGAAGTTGGTTGAAAAATCCTTTCAAGCGAGCAGTATCTGCTCGAAGGCATCTGTAATGCTGGCGATGCAAAACCGAGATTCAGCATACGACCTCGCGGCGCGCCCCATCTCGCATCGTTGCCGGGGACACCGAATGAGCCGCTCAGCGCCGTGCACGAACGCGCTCGCATCGTCAGGCGAGACCACGATGCCGGTGTTGCTCTGCCGTACCAGGCGGGCAGCCAGGTTTTCCGCCGGGACGGCGAGCAGCGTGGGCCGTCCGGCGCACAGGTAAGTGAGCACCTTGGAGGGCACGGAGAAGATGCCGGCCTCGGGCTCCAGGATGGCCAGCAGCACGTCGCCCGTGGCGAGCGCGTCCGGCATATCGGCGAAGTCCTGGAATGGAAGCAGGACGAGGTTCTCCAGGCCCATTTCGGCCTTCCGCGCACGCAGCCAGTCGGCGCCGAGCCCCTGCGAGATGACGACGACCCGTACCTCCGAATCGTTGCGGAACCGGGTTGCCAGGCGCAGCAGAAGCTCCGGGTTGTGTTTCATGCCGAGTGTTCCGGCGTAGAGCAGGCA
Organism: Rhodothermales bacterium; assembly: GCA_035699265.1. GTDB lineage: Bacteria > Bacteroidota > Rhodothermia > Rhodothermales > DASSAV01 > DASSAV01. The sequence continues at coordinate 1,573 of DASSAV010000053.1, read as the reverse complement.
CGTTTTGTCCACCAGCCCGTTTTTCCGGGACCAGGGGTTGTCTTTCGGGCGCACGGGTACTTCGTCGAGCGGCGCCCAGTTCTCGATCACGCGCACGTCGCCGGAAACCGACCAGTCGGCCATGATGGGGCGAAAATCGTCGGTGACGAGCACGACGCCGTCGCTAGCCCGGAGGAGGTCACGTTCGAGCCGGGTATAATATCTGCCTATCGTATTGCCGAGGAGATGGCTCCGCCGGCTCAGGATTCGGTGTGTGGCCACGCCCAGCAAGTCCTGCACCCAGTAGATGAAGCGGGTGCTGGTAGTCTGGCATTGCCACATCAACCGCCGCTGCGCATCCAGGGGGGTGTTGCCTGACAAGACCACGTCTGGCCGAAATCCCTCTGCGACGCCGGCGAGCAGGCGGCCGTACTCGTTCTCCTGCCGCCACCGGGTCGTGAACGAGAATTTCTGGAGCGGCCTGTCGAGTTGGATCCCGTGGATCTGGAACTGGTCGGTAGGCGGAACGCCATTCTCCATGCGGCCGCGCGGCGTGGTCTGCAACGAGGCACAATAAGCGTGCAACACGTCATGCCCCCGCCGCGCCAGTTCGCGGCTGAGTTGCACCTGAAACGGGTGCCCTGCATAGTCGTGTATGAGGATGCGCAATGGGACGAAGGTTAGAGCTGACCGTGCATGTAGCTTTCTCGCGTCTGAGTGATTAAGACGCCTTGCTCAATTTTCACCTACGAGTGCTCAAAAAGGAACCATTTAAAGAGTGCGGCGGCGGCCCGGCGGCGCTGATCGTAATCTGTTTTTGCCTCAGGCCGAAACCAGGCCTTCGCACGGAAGAAGAAGATGCGGAGGCCGTAGGCAACGATGCCAGTGATGCGACTGAAAGCGAGAAGTGCCGGATCGTGGTGGCGTCGAAGAAAAGTTATATTGCTCCGAGCGGCCATGACCTGCTGTTGAGCATAATGCTCCCGAGAACTGACACCTCCATAGTGGAGCACCTCGGCTTCGCGTACGTAATAGTTCACATACCCTTTCTCAGCCAAGTTGTAGCAAAGCTCTGTTTCCTCTGAGTACATAAAGTAGGTTTCGTCCCAGCCGCCTACCACATCAAATGTCGCTCGGGCAATAGCAAGAGCGCACCCGTTGACAATTTCTACTGCGGATGTTTTGGACACGATAGGATCGTCTCGACGATCCTTGAAATAGAGGAAAGTGCAGAGGGGAAGCCGATGGCGTAAAATCCCCCATACTGTCACGAAGCGGCTAGTACTCGGCTGGTCGGAGCCGTCCGGATTGAGAACGCGAGGCCCGACCGCACCTACCGCCGGGTGTGTCAGCAGGAAGTCGTGCAGCGTTCGTATTAAGGATCCATAAACCACAGTATCAGGATTCAGGAAGAAGAGAACTTTCCCTTTGGCGATTGCCGCGCCCTGGTTGTTTGCCCGAGCGAAGCCAACGTTTTGTTCATTCGATATTACATGAACATCTGGATAATCGGCAGGAGGGAATGCTTGTCGAAGCCGCTCTGCCGAATGATCAGGGGATGCATTGTCCACCACGATGATCTCATGTGCAAGCC
>DASSAV010000052.1:0-3353 GCA_035699265.1 Rhodothermales bacterium | reverse complement strand
TCGCTCGCCGCCGCGATGGCGGTCACGCGGTCCACCACGATCTGCGCCTCCATTATGATCTTCTGAAGCGCCCCCTGTGCCTCTCCGGCCAGCAGGATTCCGTCCTGCACCTTGACGCTGCCCTGCGCCATGGCCGCGACGGCTTCCGACGTCTCCCGCTGAATCGCTTTTATCATCTGCGCGATCTCACCCGTCGCCCCCGTCGTCCGCTCGGCCAGCTTGCGGACTTCATCGGCCACCACCGCGAAGCCGCGCCCGTGCTCGCCTGCCCGGGCCGCCTCGATCGCCGCGTTGAGCGCCAGCAGGTTCGTTTGATCGGCGATCTCGTCGATCACCGCCGTAATCTTCCCGATCTGCTCGCTGGAGACACCGAGCCGTTCCACCGTAGCGGACGCGGCCTGCACGACCCCGGCGATCTCCTGGATCTTGGCGACCGTCTGCTCCACGATGTGGCCCCCATCCTGCGCGATACGCCCGCTCTCGCTGGCCACCCCCGCCGTCTCGCTCGCCGTCCGGGCGTTGTCGATGATCGTGCGGGACATCTGCTCGACCGCAGCGGCCACTTCGGAAGCCTGCATGCACTGCTCCTGGCTCCCCGCCGATAGCTCCTCCGTAGACGTCGAGATCTGCGTCGAGGCGCTGGCCGTGTACTCTACCGTCTGCCGCACCTCCTCGATCATGTGCTGGATGTTCGCCACCGAACGGTTAAACCCCTCGAAGAGCCGCCCCAGGTCGTCCTCCCGCTCCACGGCCAGTTGCACGGTCAGGTCGCCGGAGGCGAACCGCTGCATGGCCGCCAGCATCCGCTCCACACTGCGCGCGAGGTACTGCCGCTCCTCCTCGGACGCCCGTACGGCCTCGCCGACCTTGCGCTCTACGCTCTCCTTCTCCGCTTCCAGGCTGCCCATGCCCTCCCTGATGCTCCGCACCATCTGGTCCATGCTCCTGGCCAGGCTGCCCAACTCATCTTCGGAGTCGACCGGTATCGCCGCATCGAGATTACCGGCGGCGAGCATCCTGGCGGTCTCGTTCAGGGCTGCGATCCGGACCGTGACGAAGCGGCCGACCAGGTACAACGCCAGCCAGAGGCTCACGAATACCAGTAGAACCGTCACGCCAATGAGCGAATCGACCTGTTCGGCATTCGCAACGGACCGAAACTTGAAGGCGGAGAAGAAGACGAGCAGGAGAATCGACGGCGTAAACGCAACCAGGATTTTCCTCCCGATCGGCATGTTGCGAAAGTCCATGACACGGCTAAACTAATTGTGGGGGTCGTAAAGGAGTACACGCAGCCTCACATTGCACAGGACTGCTGTATCTGTATCGGATAAATACCGCTGCCGATAAGTGCTCCGAACCGTGAATTCGCTCCGCCTGATACCAATCATTCAACCCGTTAGGCCGGCACCGCAGATAATGAAAACGTGCCGTCGTAGAGGCGTTCCGCAGGGGTGTAGCACGCTACGGAACGCCTCGCACTCATTGCCCTCTCCCCCTCTCCCCCACTCACCCTTTCCCTCCCGTCGAATCACGGCCCGAGCGCCGGAAGGAATCCCCGCGCGGTTGAGCGAGTGGCGCCCGAGACACCCTCCGAACCATCTCCATCCCTCACGCGCCGCTCGGTCGATGTGCGCGCCGGGAAGGGGATTCGCGCGTTTTGATTCGATGCGCCCTTCTTTGGTCCTTTCTTGGGCGAGCAAGAAAGGACATCCCCCAGGAAAGCACATCCTCCAAGGAAAGCACACACCCTGAGGAAAGCACACCCCCCAGGAAACCACACTCCCCAAAAAGCACACCCCCTCTCTCCCTTTCCTTTCCAAGAAGGGGTGGTTCTCGCCGAGACTCCAGACCCGAACGGTACGCTTGGATTCAGCATCAGCCGTATTGAAAGGGCTCAACTGCCCCCTGCAACTGCTTGCGTATCACGCGGGCGCAGACTAGTTTTGCACCCGTCCACATGCACCACCAGAGACCTTCGTAGTACATCGTGTCGTCCATATACAACAGCCTGCAGCACGTTCGGAATGAAAAGGGAGCCGGCTTCATCGTGTTGATTGACCCGGACAAGCTGGAGCCGCGCCACCTGCCCCGCGTAGCGGCCGCCTGTGAGCACGCCGACGTCGACGCCTTCTTCCTCGGCGGCAGCCTGCTCCACGCCACCGAACTGGACGACTACGTCCGCTGCCTGAAAGACGCGACGACCCTCCCCGTCATCGGCTTTCCGGGCTACCTGAGCCAGATCTCCGGCGTTCTGGATGCGGTGCTCTTTCTCTCGGTCATCAGCGGGCGCAACCCCGAATTTCTCTTCGGGCAGCACGTACACGCGGCCCCCATCATTCGCCGCCTGGGCATCGAACCCATCGGAACGGGCTACCTCCTGATCGAATCCGGCAGCACGACGACGGCCCAGTACATGAGCCATTCCATGCCCATCCCCCACCGCAAGCCCGACGTGGCGGCCGCCACGGCCCTCGCCGCCGAGATGCTGGGCATGAAGCTGCTCTTCGCCGATGCCGGCTCCGGCGCCGATCACATCATCCCGGACGAGATGGTGCACGCTATCGCGGAGACCTGTACCATCCCCCTGGTCGTCGGGGGCGGCATCACGACACCGGACGAGGTGGCCTCCAAAGTGCAGGCCGGAGCGTCGTTCGTGGTCGTCGGCAATGCGATTGAACGTAACCCCGACAGTAGCTACATTGCCGACCTCGCCTCCGCAGCCCACGCCCTAGTCCCCCGATTCGGGAGCCTGCGCGTCTAGGAGACGAAGCGGGGAGGAGTCGAGGAGGGTAAGAGCCGAAGGAAGTGGGAGGCTGTGATCATACGGTTCGGGTAATCGACTCCTACCCTCCTACACACATAGACTCTTAAACTCCCCCCCGCCCCGCCCCGAATCCAAAACCTGTCCTCGCGAAGGCGGGGATCCAAAATCCAAAATCCGAATGTCCGGCATCACCGCGTTGGATTGGGTCGTCGTCGCCCTCTACTTCCTCCTCACCTTCGGCGTGGCCGGCTGGGCGATCTGGCGGGAACGACGCGGCAAGCAAGAAACCGCCGTCGACTACTTCCTCTCCGGCCGGAACGTCGGCTGGTTCATCGTCGGCACCTCCCTCTTCTCCTCTAACATCGGCTCCGAACACCTGGTCGGCCTCGCCGGCGCAGGCGCCTCCAGCGGCCTCGTGCTCGGCCAGTACGAGTTACAGGCCTCCCTCGTCCTCCTCCTGCTCGGCTGGCTGTTCGTGCCGTTCTACATCAAGAGCGGCGTCTTTACGATGCCCGAGTTCCTGGAACGGCGCTACTCCCCCGCCTCGCGCTGGTATCTCTCCATCGTCTCCATCATCGCCTACGTG